>JBILCT010000080.1:0-5782 GCA_044353025.1 Ferruginibacter sp.
TTTGATTTTGTAACCCCAAAAAAATGGATCACCGCAGGTAATCCTCTAGTAACCCAACAAAATTAAACTGCCCCGTATTTACGGGGCTTTTTTATTTCCAGAAAACGCATCAAGCTTTGCTTGGATAAGTTGGATGGGAATAAAAAATGTGAGCGTAGCGAATTGGCAGTTTGATTTTGTAACCCCAAAAAAATGGATCACCGCAGGTAATCCTCTAGTAACCCAACAAAATTAAACTGCCCCGTATTTACGGGGCTTTTTTATTTCCGGACAACGCATCAAGCTTTGCTTGATTCATTAGACAGCGAATAAAAAATTGAGTATATCGAAAGAAGTGCTTGTTATTATATTTCTCCCCAAAACTGAACTTATCAGTAACGCATGCGAAAATTGGGCGTAAAAAAACCCGACCAAAGTCGGGTTGCTTTTGTGATCTGGCTGGGACTCGAACCCAGGGCCCATACATTAAAAGTGTATTGCTCTACCAACTGAGCTACCAGATCGGACCATCCCTTAAAAAAGGTTTGCAAAAATAGGGATTAATTTCAAAAGGGATGAAGTTTTTAAAAAAAATCTTTCTATTTTTTTGCGCTTGTGGTATTGATCGGGCAAAACCTATTTTTGCACGATGCAAAAAGAAGATTTTTTTTTAAACAAAGTGGTCGTAGTTACCGGTGGAAGTGATGGCATTGGAAAAGCGCTGATCGCCTCTTTGGTAAATAGCGGTGCAAAAATTGCAACCTGTGGACGCAATACGCAAAAGCTAGAAAATTTAAAAACAGATTTCCCTGACGCATCCTTACTCACTTTCAATGCAGATGTAAGTAATCATCAGTCGGTTAAAAATTTCTTTGATACCATTTTGAATCATTACGGCAAGATCGACATACTGATCAACAATGCCGGAATTTCGATGCGTGCCGAAATGGAGGAGGTTGATGTAGAAGTTTATAAAAAAGTAATGGACATCAATTTTATGGGCGCTATTTATTGCACCAAATTAGCATTGCCGTCCATCCTTGAAAACAAAGGATCTATTGTAAACATCTCGTCCATAGCAGGTTTCAGAGGACTACCGGGAAGAGGTGGTTATTCCGCCAGCAAATTTGCACTCAATGGCTGGACAGAATCTTTAAGAACTGAATTATTAAAAAAACATGTTCATGTAATGTTGGCTTGTCCCGGATTTACGCAAAGTAATATCCGCAACAATGCGCTGAATCATGCTGCAATGGCGCAACAAGAAAGTCCATTGGATGAGGAACAATTAATGTCCGCAGAAACATGTGCAAAGCATATTTTAAAAGCGATTGTCAGAAAAAAAAGAACGCTCATTCTAGATACACAAGGTTTAAAAACGATTTGGCTGAACAAATTTTTACCGGGGTTGACGGATCGATTGGTCTACCGTTTTTTCTATAAAAATGATCGGCTTGTAAAATGAGTAGATAAGCAAAGGATTTAAAAGCTGCTTTCATTAATTTTACAACATTCCTAAAAAAAGCGAGTATAATCACAACATGAAGCTGCTGACCCTGACGACTGACATCGGAAGTGCCGATTACCTCATCGGAGGAATCAAGGGACAGCTCATTCAAATGGTACCCAATCTACAGATCATTGATATTTCACATCACTTACCCTCTTTCAATTATCCGCACGCAGCCTACATTGGGAAAAACACACTTCGAAATTTTCCATCCGGAAGTTTTCACTTTTTTCTTGTGAACTTATTCGACAGTCCAACCGCACGCATCCTGCTCGTAGAACAAAATGGTCATTTTATTTTTTGTGGAGACAACGGACTGATCACCATGATGCTTGAGGAAACACCACAAAAAGTGATTGCCATAGACACGAGCAAAACACCACAACAAAACGTACTTTCTTATGTCAGCATATTTGGGGGTATCATGCAAAAGCTATTTGAAGGCGGTACCATAGAAGACCATGGAGAACTGATCACAGATTATCAGGTGAGGAATCCATTAAAGCCAAGTTTTGGAGGCAACTGGATTGAGGGTCAAATTATTTACATCGATCATTTTGAAAATGTGGTTGTAAATATCACCAAGCCTGATTTTGAAACACAAAGACAAGGCAGATCTTTTACAATCATTTTTCAAAGAAACGAGCATATAGATCGAATCAGTAATCATTATGCGGATGTCAGTGAAGGTCAGAAACTGGCTTTTTTTAATGCGGCAGGTTATCTAGAAATTGCGATCAATAAAGGAAATGCATCCGGACTCTTTGGATTGAGGAACTTTACAGATAATCCATTCCACACAGATCGTTTATTTTATCAAACGGTCAGGATATTTTTTGAATAACCCAGATGTACTTAAACGAAAAAAATAAGCTTTTAAAAAAACCGGAACGTATTGTTTCTCTGGTTCCCTCTCAAAGCGAGTTATTATATGACCTTGGATTAGAAAGCGAAGTGATTGGCATTACACGATTTTGCATACATCCCTCCCATTGGAAAAAGCAGAAAAAAAACATTGGTGGAACAAAAGATATCCGGATGGAACGTATTGATGCGCTCAACCCCGATCTGATCATCGCCAATCATGAAGAAAATCAAAAGGAACAAGTAGAACAACTGGCTGAAAAATATCCGGTTTGGTTAACTGATGTATCCGATTTGGATTCAGCGCTTCAAATGATTCATGATATCGGCAGGATCACGCAAAAAGAAAGCGAAGCGATAAATATATGTGCGCAAATTTTTCAAAATTTCGATGGACTGGCAAAAATTGACACCCGACCAAAATCTGCTGTATATCTTATCTGGAAAGACCCCTGGATGACGGTAGGAAATGATACCTTCATCCACGACATGATGACAAGAGCAGGTTTGATCAATGTATTTCAAGAAAGAAAACGATACCCAGTCGTTGAAATAGAAGAGATTATGGCACACCAACCTAGCTTGATATTACTCTCTTCCGAGCCCTACCCTTTCAAAGAAAAACATCTGTTATCATTACAGGATATGTTCCCAAAAAGTCAAGTGATGTTGGTGGATGGTGAATTATTCAGCTGGTATGGAAGCCATTTGATCAGAACACCAGAATATTTGAAACAATGGAGGTTGGGCTAAGAAGGATCTGAAATACTCATGTATTGAGGACATTTTTGTATTTTTGCGAAAAACCAAAACTATGGCAATAAACATTCAGGAAATCTTAGGCAAAGAAGCCGACCATCTGTTGAACCACGTTTGCAATACCATTCCCAAAGACCAAATTCATCTTCCCGGACCCGGACATGTTTCAGATATTTGGATAAACAGCAACAGAAATAATCAAACCCTGAATAGTTTACAAGGCTTATTGAATCATGGTCGTTTAGGTGGAAGCGGATACTTGTCCATTCTTCCCGTTGACCAGGGTATTGAACATAGTGCAGGTGCGTCTTTTGCACCGAACCCTATTTATTTTGATCCTGAAAATATTGTGAAGCTTGCGATTGAAGGAGGATGTAATGCAGTTGCTTCAACATTTGGTGTGCTTGGCATCATCAGTCGAAAATATGCACACAAAATCCCGATGATGGTCAAAATCAACCACAACGAATTTTTAAGCTATCCCAACCGTTTTGACCAGGTTATGTTCGGACAAATAAAGTCTGCCTGGAACATGGGAGCTACCTCAGTCGGCGCTACCATTTACTGGGGCAGCGACAATAGTACGCGTCAATTACAAGAAGTGGCTACTGCTTTTGAAATGGCACATGAATTGGGAATGGCAACCGTACTTTGGTGCTATACCCGAAACAATGGTTTTAAAGTAGATGGCGTTGACTATCATACTTCTGCTGACTTAACCGGCCAAGCGAACCATCTGGGTGTGACTATTCAAGCAGATATCATCAAGCAAAAATTACCAACCAACAACGGCGGATATAACGCTACAAAACATGGCAAAACCTCTCCGCTTGTTTATTCTAAACTAACAACAGATCATCCGATTGACTTAGCCCGTTACCAAGTTGCCAACTGTTACATGGGCAGGGTTGGATTGATCAACAGTGGAGGTGAAAGTAAGGGTGCATCTGATTTGGCAGAATCTGTAAGTACTGCTGTTATCAACAAACGTGCCGGTGGAATGGGCTTGATCATGGGCAGAAAAGCTTTTCAACGTCCGATGAATGAAGGCATTGAATTGCTGAATGCAGTTCAGGATGTTTATTCAGATAGCAGTATCACCATCGCGTAAGCAAAAAAATAAATTTATGCGTCTAGAAGAAGATTTTGATGCCCGACTTTCGGGAGATGAGGTGGTTTCCAATGCAGAAAAAAGCAGTTGGTACAAACGTAAGAATCAAGGTATTCTTACGTCCACGAAAGATAAAAAAGATGCGCCGGAAGGTATTTGGGCCAAATGTTCGAACTGTCAGCATATTGGAACGGCGGAAGATCTTGCAAACAATCTTTTTGTATGCCCACAATGCGATCATCACCATCGGATTGGCAGCGAAGAATATTTTGACTTATTGTTTGATGCAGGTACACTTCAAGAGCTTTTTGCCAATGTTCGATCCAAGGATCAATTAGGCTTTGTTGATCTTAAACCGTACAATAAAAGATTGGAAGAAACCTATGCCAAAAGCAACATTCACGATTCCATGACCGTGGGCCATGGGAAAGTAAATGGATTAGATATGGTGATTGCTTGTATGGATTTCGAATTCATTGGCGGTAGTTTGGGCAGCGTGATGGGAGAAAAAATCAGTAGAGCCTGTGATTATTGTGTAGCGCATCGAATTCCATTCATGATTATCAACAAGAGTGGTGGCGCTCGAATGATGGAAAGTGCATTTTCATTGATGCAACTGGCGAAAACTTCAGGCAAACTTTCTCAACTCAGTGATGCCCAGATTCCCTATTTCTCAATGTGTACTGACCCTACATTTGGAGGTACTACGGCCTCTTTTGCTATGTTGGGAGATGTCATATTTGCTGAACCGGATGCATTGATTGGCTTTGCCGGACCGAGAGTAATCAAAGAAACCATCAAAAAAGATTTACCTCCGGGTTTTCAGCGCAGTGAGTTTTTACTGGAACATGGATTTTTAGATTTCATTGTTCATCGTAAAGATTTAAAAGCCCGTTTAACCAAGCTTCTCCAGTTATTTAAATAACGGAAAACAACCGTCTTTCAAAGCCCGAAAACTTAACTTTTCGGGCTTTTTTTTGTGACACATTTCGACTTAAAACTCAAGTCTGTATTGGGTTTCAAAAAAAGTTAAGAAAAACTTAACGGAAATTCGTGTTAATTCAAAAAACTCCCTACATTTACGTCAGTTTTCATAGGGTACGGATTAAAAACGAACCGGGGTTTCTACCCTGGTTTTCTTTTTTATACACATTCTTCATCCAATTTTTCTCAAAACTTTATCACCCATCGCTGGCCCTGCGATTAATATCTTTGCAAAAAATATTGAGTGGAGTTTATTAACCGAAAAGCCTTTCATGAATATTATGTGGAAGCCAGATATATGGCTGGCATTGTATTGCGTGGAACTGAAGTAAAATCACTAAGATCAGGCAAGTTAAGTTTTAATGACAGCTATGCACTTTTTGAAAACGGAGAACTTTTTTTAAAAAATTTACACATCTCAGAATACGCTTTCGGAACCTTGGTCAATCATGAACCTATGCAGGAACGAAAGTTATTGATGACCAAGCGTGAGCTCCGAAAACTTGAAACGAAAATCAAAGAAAAAGGATACAGTTTGATCCCCTTAAACGTTTTGTTTAATGAAAACGGCCTTG
>JBILCT010000082.1:0-5742 GCA_044353025.1 Ferruginibacter sp.
GAAGCGATGCGTTTCTGGATACAAGAAACGGATATAGATGGATTTCGGGCAGATTTGGCTCATCTCACACCTTTGCATTTTTGGAAAGAAGCCAGAAAACAGTGTGATGCTGTGAAGTCCGGATTAATTTGGCTGGCTGAAACAGAGGATGCTTCATTTTATGAAGCTTTTGATCTCATATATGCTTGGAAATGGATGCACGGAACTGAGTCCTTTGTAAAAAATCACTTACCAATGGCTTCATTTCATGCGATTTTACACGAACAGGAGAACCAATATCCCTATGGTGCAAAACAGCTTTATTTTACCAGTAATCATGACGAGAACAGTTGGAATGGAACTGAGTTTGAAAAATATGGTTGTTACGCCGAAGCATTTGCAATCTTCTCTTTTCTATATCCGAATTCGGTGCCATTGATTTATTCCGGACAAGAAATTCCCAATCTGAGTCGCTTGGCTTTTTTTGAAAAAGAATCGTTGAAATGGTCTGAGGGCGTTCTTAAAAATAAATGGTATCAAAAATTAGCACACTTACGTAAAAGTATATCCGAAGAACAATCCTTTCAATTCCTGCCTTCCATTGGTAAATGTTTGTCTTTTCAAATAGGGCATGGTCAAGCATCCATTTGGGTGTGGTTAAATTTGGATACCGTTCCTCAGCTTGCTTTGAAGGAGTCTGATGCATCCTTGAATTTTATTGATTCCATGAATTCATGTGTAAACACTGAATTGGAATGGGCAAATCCAATCGAACCCGGGGGATATCGCATCTGGATACAAACCAATGCATCATAAATAAAATGGCTGTTTAATTATTTAAACAGCCATTTTATTCAATGAAGTTTGTGATTAATCGAGTGTAATCGGGTATTCATACAACCCCTCATAACCGGGATAGAACCCTATGATATTGATATTGTTTTCTTGTCCAACTGCCTTACGCAATTCTTCCATTGTCTTCACATCTTTGTCATTTACCTTAAGAATCACGAATCCGTCTTTCATGCGGGTTTGGTCGTAAATTGATCCAGCGTTGATTTTTTTGACCACAATCCCACCTTCTATTCCATATTCTTTTGCTTTTTGTGGGTCAAGTGGTGTGAAATCAGCGCCAAGTTTATCCAATTTAGTGTCATTTCTAACGATGTCAAAGTTTCCGGCTTTGTTGCGTAGCGTAACAGTCAGTGGTAGATTTTTTCCGGCTCTGGTAACCACAACTGCAATTTTATCACCTGGTTTGAACTTGCTGACCTGTTCTTGTAATTCGCTGCCACTGTTGATATCTATACCGTTTACTTTTTGAATACGATCTCCTTTGCGTATGCCTGCTGCATAAGCTCCTCCATCTGCTGTAACATCCGTCACATAAACACCTTCATAGGCGGTTGTTGGAATATCCATTTTTGTTTTTTGCTCATCAGACATATTGGTGGCTTCACCAAATTGGATACCCAGATAACCTCTTTGAACTGTTCCAAACTTGATGATGTCATCAACTACTTTCTTGGCAATATTTACTGGAATTGCATAGGAATAACCGGAATAATAACCGGTAGGAGAAGCAATGGCTGAATTGATTCCTATCAATCTTCCATCTGTATTAACCAGTGCACCTCCGCTATTACCCATATTGACAGCAGCATCGGTTTGTATAAATGCTTCTACAGCACCGCCCGGATTACCATTTTTATCTTTGTTCAAACCCAGACTTCTTGCTTTGGCACTAACAATTCCTGCTGTTACTGTTGTTTCTAAATTCAAAGGATAACCGATAGCCAGTACCCATTGACCAATTTTCACTTCATCGGAGTTGCCGTAAAGTAAAAAAGGCAAAGCTTTTGCTTCAATTTTAATGACAGCCAAATCATAAGCGGGATCCGAACCAATCAATTTGGCTTTGTAAGTTTTTCGATTATTCAATGTAACCGTGATTTCATCTGCATTTTCAATGACGTGGTTGTTCGTAACAATAAAACCATCATCACTGATAATGACTCCGGAACCGGATGCTTTTTGCTCAGGAATAATATTGATGCGACCACCACCAAAAAACTGATCGAATAAATCATCCCCGAAAAAATCGCTGAACGGGCTTTGACGCATTCTTGGAAGGTTATTGGTGACTTGTTTAGCGTTCGTTTTGGTTTTGATGTGAACGACAGCCGGTAATGCAATTTGAGCCGGAGAAGTAAAATCAACATTGGGGATCGGGGAAGGATTTCCTCCTGAATTTCCGGTCAGTCGATAGTTGGGAGGGAGAACACCCGGTTCCTGTCCGGCAAATCGATGATCAGAAAATTCGTTGTAACCCCAAACAACAGCAAGTGCCGTTAAGCCGCTAATGACTGCAGTAGCCAATACATGTTTTATGTTCATCTCTTTTATTTTTTGATAATGCAACATCAAATGTTATTCCAAAATGCAAAATAAAAATCACCTGACAAATTGTAGCCAAGTTATCCAGTTTTAACATTCTGTTTCCGAAAAAAAGTCAGTTTAGCATTCAAGTAAAAATCGCATGGTATCGATTCCATCCGCATAGGTGTTTAATTTCGGACATTGCGCACTTCCAAACGTAGTATGGTTTTTACCTACAATACATTGAACCTCATTATTCAATAAGAATGAAGTACTATTTGCCGTTTGATCTGTATAAAATTGATAATGCAATACACTAATTGGAGAAAAAATTTCATCTGATTCGATGAGCAAAATGCCATCTGAACTCATGTATGGAGTTTGATTCAACAGGATCAGCGATAACTGGTAATCATAATTGTTGGAATATCTTGAAATTTCTCTTAGGTGTGCATACGATTTAAACGCGTCGATCAATGGAATAAAATCATAATTGGTTGGGACGTTGATTTGTGTAACATTCCTGCACCCCAATCCAAAATAAGTATGAACATCATCAGCCAACGCAAGAAGATCTTCTGTGGATTCATCTCCCGTTAGTATGGCGACAGAAGTTCTGTTTTTTCTGATGATGTTGGGGTATTTTGAAAAATATTGCTCAAAATAAACAGACGATCTGTTACCGCCGGTAGCAATGTAAGCATCACAACCCTTCAAATTTGGAGCATCAACAAAGTAATCACCGACTTGAGGATGCCAGCTTTTTATTGTTTCAATTAAGAAAGGTAGAAGTATGTTGTCTTTGCTTGAAAACTGAATGGTTTGCCGATGACCAGCCAAAAAAACACATAAAAAATCGTGAAAGCCCACCATTGGAATATTACCTGCCATAACGATCCCAATATTTTTGATGGGTTTCTCTTCATTGATCGAATAGTTAGATAGCCATTCATTCAATGCTTTTTCATTTAAATATTGTTCACGAATATTCCGAAGCGAACATTCGATAAAAGCTGGGGTAAACCAAGGGTTGTAAATACCAGCTTTTTCAATTACTGTTGACCATTGTTTATCATTCGAGGTCATGAACTGACCAAGTTTTACTAATATTTGGATCCGATTTTGTAAATTCATGCGCTTATTCGAAATTTGCATCAAAATTAAGTACATGGCAATTAAGATTACTGATGAATGTATCAACTGTGGAGCATGCGAACCGGAATGTCCGAACAACGCAATTTATGAGGGTGGGGTAGAATGGGCTATTTCCGATGGAACTTCCGTGAAAGGATTGTTTACTTTGATGGATGGAAATTCCATCGAGTCTAATTTACGAAACACGCCAATCAGCAATGACACGTACTACATATCTCCGAACAAATGCACAGAGTGTCAGGGATTTCATGAAGAACCACAATGCGCTGCTGTTTGTCCGGTTGATTGTTGTGTCCCGGATGAGCTATATCGTGAGACCGTGGATGAGCTCATGCAAAAGAAAGATAAGCTACATCTTTGATCTAGATCGAAAATTTCAGGGCGGACAAATTCCGCCTTTTTTAATACAAATTTTATTGTAACTTAAATGCAAAATTTGAAAGTATACGAATGAAATTATTGAATCAATTCATTCTCCCGGTTTGCATGATAATCATGATAACTTCATGCAATGAAGAGCAGCAAGATCCTGTCCTGGAAAAAACAAATATGGAATTGGAATTGATGTCGCTCGATCGCAAATTCTCGGACCAATCATCAGTTCAGGGGTATAAAAACTCATTTATAGATCAGCTTGATAGTAATGCGGTTTTATTGAGACCCAACATGATGCCCATTGAAGGTGGTGCCGCTGTGGATTATTTGATTCAACAAGATGATCATGATTTTACATTGACCTGGGATCCTCGGCATGCGGAGGTTTCAGCGAGTGGAGATCTTGGATTTACGTATGGCGTTTATATATTGAAACCTTTTTCTATTGACACCATGTTGTATGGTAATTATGTACATATTTGGAAACGTCAACCCGACAGTACCTGGAAATTGGTACTGCAAACAGCCAATGAGGGGTTAGGTGAACCATCGTTCGAATAAAAAAATATGAATAGAAAAAAAATAGCGCTGGTAACAGGAGGGTACTCCGGTGAATCAGTAATTTCCTACAAAAGTGCAAAAACAATCCAGGAAAATCTAGACCATCGTCTTTGGGATGTTTATTTGATAGATATTCATAAGGACGGATGGGATTATGTGTCAGCATCTGGGGAAAGAATTCCGGTGAATAAACACAACTTCTCAATTCAGTTGGATGGACAAACAATTGTGTTTGATGCTGTATTTATTGGTATGCATGGAACCCCAGGAGAAGATGGTAAACTACAAGGATATTTTGATTGTCTTGATATTCCATATACATCTTGTAATGCAGCAACTTCAGGTATAACATTTAATAAGCGTTACACTGTCGCTATTGCTGCTTTTGATGGTATCCCGGTTGCCAAGTCGGTGCATCTTTTTAAGTATAACCAAGCAACATCTGCTGAAATTCTGAATCAATTGAGTTTGCCATTGTTTGTAAAGCCAAATAATGGGGGAAGCAGCTTAGGAATTAGCAAGGTGAAATTTGTTGAAGAATTAGATGATGCCATAGAAAAAGCATTTTCTGTGGATCATGAAGTATTGGTGGAAGAATGTATTGTTGGGAGGGAATTTACGATTGGCGTTTATCGATTAAACGGAGAAATATGTACGTTACCGATTACTGAAATTATCACTACACGTGAATTTTTCGACTATGACGCAAAATATTTAGGTGCTAGTCAAGAAGTAACACCGGCCAACTTGGATGAGAAAGCCGCCGATCAAATCTGTGCGCTCGCTAAAAAAGCATACCGAACATTCAACGCAAGTGGCGTCGTTCGTATTGATTTTATATACCAACAGGAAGAAGAACGACCTTATCTTCTTGAAATAAATACAATTCCAGGACAAAGTGAAGCTAGCATCATTCCTCAACAAGTAAAAGCGGCCGGAATGGATTTAAGTACATTCTATTCTACCCTTTTACATGAGTGTCTGATATTATCATCAAAAACTAATTTTTAATTAATAACTACAAGCAGTGTTTAAGTTTATCACCCGTCGATCCATTTGGTTTAATTTGTTTTTGGCATTTTTACTGGGTATCGGTTTGATTTTTGGGATACTTCAACTATTGGGTATTTTAACAAATCATGGGGAGTATTTGAAGGTGCCTTCAGTCGTTGGCATGAACACCAATCGGGCGATTGATATGCTGGAAGAAAAAGGCTTTGAAGTGGTGATTTATGATTCAGTTTATACAGATACTGCAAAAAAAGGAACTGTCCTAAAGCAAATACCTGACCC
>JBILCT010000083.1:0-5728 GCA_044353025.1 Ferruginibacter sp.
CATTTTCAAATAAACATAAATGAAGTTGGGATCACCGCTGGGGAAAAACGTTGCTTTGTTTCCTCTTGCCATCAGCATGATCAAAGAAATAGGAAAAAGTAAAAACAAGGATACCAATGCCCAAATGGGTCGCTTACCTACTAGTACCCATCGCAACATTTTTTCGTAACGATTCATCAATCCGGGTAATAGTTTTGTCTGGAATCGATGAATCACATCATTAAACACATAACGATTCAATACAGCCAAGATCATCATGAACAACAGGAAATTGGCAAATCCGTGTGACCCCAGCAAATGCATGATGATAGCTGTGATGATAGAAGTCCAGAACCACCATTTTTTAAAAATGAGTTTCTTATCTTCTTCAAATTCTTTTCCTTCCTGCTTCATAAAACTTACGGCAAACACCGGATTGAAAATAAATGCAACAACCAATGATGCAGCCAAAGTTAGAATCAGCATCGTAGGCAGATAGATCATGAATTTTCCAATGATTCCTTTCCAGAACAACAGGGGAAAGAAAGGTGCCAACGTAGTGGCTGTTCCTGCCAACACCGGAATGAAAACTTCTCCGGCCGCCTCCTTGGCACTACGGATGATTTTATTCTTCCCGTTCGAATAGATTCGATGTGTATTCTCAATAACCACGATTGCATCATCCACGATAATTCCCAACCCAAATAACAGCGCAAAAAGTACGATGAAGTTTAAGGTTACATTGGTTCCTACAATTGAATCAGCAATAGGCAAAAACAAAAATGCTACGAATACACTCAAAGGAACAGACAATGCCACAAAGAATGCATTGGTGACACCCATGAAGAACATCAGAATCACGAGTACCAATACGAAACCAATGATAATTGTATTTACCAAATCATTGAATGAAGTTGCCGTTGCTTTACTTTGATCTCCCGTGATAACCACTTTCAAACTAGGAGGCAGTTCTTTGGATTCTTTCATCTCTGCAACGATATCCTTCACCTTACCCGCTGTGGTAATCAAGTTTTCACCGGAGCGTTTTACAATGTTGACAGTGATTACATTTTTTCCATCCAATCGAGCATAACTCTCTTTCTCTTTAACCGTATCGCGCAGTTGAGCGATGTCTCTCAAATAAACAGTTGCTCCCTGCGCACTGCTTTTTACAACGATGTGTTCAAGGTCGCGACTTGATTTAAATTGTCCACGGATTTTAAGCGTGCGTTTCATATCGCCCACCTCAATCAATCCTCCCGTGATATCATTGTTTTCGCGGGAGATGGCATTTTCAATATCATAAAAACTAATGCGTGCTTCCTGCATTTTATACGGATCCACATTTACCTGAATCTCACGCTCCGGAGCACCTACGATTTCCGCACGGGTCACTTCAGACAAACTTTCAAAACGATCCTGTAATTTCTCTGCATATTGCTTGAGTTTGATCCCATCATAATCTCCACTTACATTCACGAACATGATTGGCATTTCGCTGAATGCAAATTCTTGTACGTTGGGTTGTTGAGTAAGATTGGTTGGAAGATCGCTCTGTGCCTTGTCGATCGCATCTTTCACTTTCTGTTTAGCTAGCTCAGTTTTAACATCCGTGTCAAATTCCACGATGATTAAACTGTAATCAGTTTGTGAAGTACTGGTGATTTTTTTTACCTTGACACCACTGATTCCTTTCAATTGTTTTTCAATCGGACGAGTAACTAAATTCTCAATATCCTTCGGAGAGTTGCCCACATAAACGGTACTTACACTGATGGTAGGTACCACGATATCCGGGAACTGTTCTTTGGGTAACGTATTGAATTTATATAACCCGAATGCAGAAATAATCATTGCGATGATATAGATCGCAGTACGATTGTCGATGGCCCAGGAAGTTGGTTTAAACTCCTTGAACTTATCCTTGATTTGAGCAAAATGCTTCATGATTTTTTGTTGTTGACTGGTGATAGGAATTACGGATTTACTCGAATTTGTTGCCCTTCATAGAGATTTTGATAACCAGCTGTAATCAACATCTCTCCTCCGGTTAATCCACTCAACACTTCTACCTGATCACCGTAAGACTCTCCCAAGGTGATAATTTTACGCGTTGCAACAGACTTACCGTTTGCTTGTTTTTCCATGACATACACATACTTATTTGACTCATCACTTTGCAAGGTGTTGATGGGTATAGTCACTGAACGATCAGAAGCGTAGTCCTGAATTTTCAGTACAACTGTCTGATTCGGCTTCAATTGTTGATTCGCAGGAATACTGGCTTCGATCGTAAAACCACGTTGTGTATTTTCAATGGTTTGACCAACAAACTGAATCGTTGTTTTGAAGGTTTGCTTGGTTTCAGGAATTTCTACTTCTACGATGGTTCCTTTTTTTACTCGATTGATATAGGTTTCTGGTACATTAGATACCACTTTCAATCGACTTGTATTCACGATTTTAATTTGTCCCATACCGGCAAACAATTCTCCTCTTCGAACCATCATCGTTTCCACCGTGCCATCTACATCACTAGTTACACTGCTTGTCTGCAATTGTTCAGATGCTACTTTCACTTGCTCTTCAGCAGCATTTAATTGATTTTGCAAGGCCTCCATATTCGTTTTTGCAGTTAGCAGTTGAACCTCGCTACCAATTCCTTTTTTCCAAAGATTATTTTGACGATCATAAATATCTCTTGAGAATGATACTTGAGTACGAAGTGTTTCCAGTTGTTTCTTTGCCGCATTGTATGACTGACGCATAATGGCATCATCTAAACGAAGCAAAACCTGTCCTTTTCTTACCTGATCACCTTCTTTAACAAAAATCTCTTTGACTTGTCCACCCATTCCACGTGGAGTAACATAAGAAATATCTTCTGCGTCTACTCTTCCACGTAAGTCTATGAAGTGATTGAAAGGTGCAGCTGCCACGGGTGTGACGGCTACCAGCGTTAAATTGGCAGCGTTGATTTCACCACCTCCTAGTTTACTGATTTCATCTTGTAGCGTTTTTATCTCTGCTTCTGTTTTTGTTTTCAATTGGATAAGTTTATCCAATGCTGCTTTTTTCTCAGCGAGTACGTCATTTTTTTTATCTTTTGAACCACAGGAGATCAGGGTGATGATGGTGGTCAAAATAAATAAGCCTTTTTTCATGTTTATCTTTTTTATAGCGATGATGAATGGTTTTGATTAGAGTTTGCCCAATGCTTTTAACAAATCGATTTTGGCAATGATGGCGTCGTATAATGCACCATAGTAGTTGTTTTCAGAAACCTTAAAATCTGTTTGTGCATTGTAAATTTCAGTAGTACTTCCGATACCTTGCTCATATTTCAATCGTGTCTGATTGAAAACTTTTTCAGCCAGTTTCAGATTTTTTTCCTGTGCAGATACGGTTTGAATGGCATTGTTCCATTTTAGTTCTGCGCTGCTGATTTCAAATTCAATGGCTTGTTCAAAACGGGCAACATTGTTTTTCAACTTGTTCATTTCATAATTGGCCTTTTGAATCTTTGCTCTTCTTGCGTTTCCATCAAACAGTGGAACATTCAACTTTACACCAACCAATGAGGTGGGAAACCATTCGCCACTTTGAAAAAAGTTGAAGACATTACGCTGAGCATTTCTTGATATGGTACCGAAAGCGGCCAAAGTTGGAATTCGACTGAGTTGGTAACGTTTTACATTGTAACGGCTCAACTCCATTGCCGTCATGAGCTGCTGATATTCTTTGCGTTGATTAAAGGAAAAAGAATCTGAAGTTGCAGCGAGTTGTATTGCTGAATTACTGATCGTATCTGTGAGTATCAAAGAATCTTGTTGAGGCAATTGAATCATGAATTTCATGGCAGCCATGCCCATGAGCAATTGGTTCTCTACTTTTAATTTTTCTGTTTTCAGATTGTTGAGTTGAACATCAATTTTATCAACATCGAGTTTTTCAATCAATCCGTTTTTATATATCTCCGTAGCGTCAGAAAGTAATTTTTCAAATCTTCCGATATTGGCATCAATGCTGGTTTTCTGACGTTGTCCAACAACCAACTGATAATACATTTTCATCACGTTGGCCTTGATCTGCTCTTTGGTTACTTCTGCTGCCTGACGAGCGAGTTTCATCGCGGCACCACGTGCCTGAAGTCCAACAAAAATTTGACCGTCAAATAAGATTTGTGACGCCTCAATGCCCCCATTGGCATTCCAGTTCGTTCCAAATCGCGCAGGTACAAATCCGAATCCATTTGTCGGAAAAGAGATGGTGTTTCCATTGCCATCTTTCACTCCATTGTTAACCAATACTCCATAAACAGCCGGCGAGATGAAATCAGGCAGCGTCTGCGTGGGTACATCAAAATAACGAGTGGCGCCAACATTTCCTGAAATCTGCGGCATGGTAAGTGCGGTGATTTCACGATTAGACTGACGCTGAATTTCAATGTCAATGAGCGCATTTCGAATCTCCGCTGAATTTTTCATGGCATACTCAACTGCTTGATCAACTGAAAACGAGATCGTATTTTTTTGAGCAGTTGATGCCAATCCAATCAGTAAAAACAAGGAGAAGGATAGAATTGATTTATACATATTTTAGAACTTGGTTTTTTGTGACTGATATTTATCCATCCATTTTTTTCCTTTTGGAGTAACAATGCCGTTCAAAAAGAAAATAGATATTTCGGTAGCAATTTCCACCAGATTGGAAGAAAGGCCGGATTGAAAATCAGGTTTGAAGGGCATCATCAATGATTCCTGTCTAAGATTGAGCAGAATAGGAATATTGATCTCCGGACGATAAAGCCCCTCTTCTATTCCACGTTTCAAATTGCGTCGTACTTTTTCTGCAATACACTCTTGTTTGTGCTTTACAAAAACCTCAAATCCTTTGGGGTAATATTTCTGCAAATCAAACAGGATAAAAGGATTCATGGTTTGAAAGAGCGTGGACATCAGGGTGATGGCCATAAACTCTTCATGGATGGCATTTTGAGAATTGACTATGTCTGCCTCCATTTGAGATTCGTTGGTTTGCAACACGGATTTCACCACTTCAGTTACCAGCATTTCTTTATCCTCAAAGTGATGATACAAAGTTTTTTTGCTGATCCCCAACTGCTGGGAGATATCATCCATGCTCACGCTTTTCAGTCCAAACCGAAGAAACATGGTTTCGGCTTGCTGAAGAATTCGCTGATATGTGTCTGTACCACTCGTCATTTGCGGCGCAAAACTATGGAAACTTTTTTTGTAAATGAAGTTTCCATGAATTTTTTTGAATGATTTTCATCATCTGCCATTGAAATAATAGAACTAGCTCAGATCAGAGCACGTATTTTTGGCAAAAGTTTTACATGAAGAACAAATTTGAAATTCGGAGAAGTCCTCAATATTTCTTGCAAGGCATGCTGGTCTTGGCTCCGGTATTGATTACTTTCTATTTCATTTTCTCCGTAGTCACATACATCGACGACTTGATTCCTTTTTTTACCTACACAGACAAACAGGGCGTTGTACGTGTGCAGAATTACGGACTCGGTTTTTTTGTAATTCTGGTATTTATCCTAATGGTAGGTTATTTCAGTAGTTTTTTCATCACAAATCGAATCATTTCATTTTTTGACCGATTAATTCAACGGGTACCTGGTTTAAAACATGTGTATTCTACTACCAGAGATTTTTTTGATGCTTTTACCGGAGACAAAAAAAAGTTTACGCAAAGTGTGATTGCTTCGATTGATGAT
>JBILCT010000084.1:0-5683 GCA_044353025.1 Ferruginibacter sp.
CTACCGAAGAGTTTATACAGAATTGGCAGTGTGGTCAGAGCAACAATACCAATCACGATCACCTCAAGGTGTTGTTTCAGATCAAAACCAAACTGATTCAGGATAATTTGTTGCAAGTAATGCCCTAGGATCAACATCGAAAAAACCCATAACACGCTACCCATCCAATTGTACGCGGCAAATTTTTTACGATCCATTTCAACGATGCCCGCAATGATCGGGGCAAACGTGCGCACGAAAGGAACAAATCGTGCCATGATGATGGCGCTGCCGCCATGTTTATCATAAAATTCTTTGGCTTGAAAAAGATATTTCTTTTTAAAAAGAAAACTGTCTTTACGTTCAAACAAAAAAGGACCGCTTTTTCTTCCAAACCAGTATCCAACCGAATTACCTAAAATACCTGCAGCAGAAATCACTGCTCCAACTAATATAAGATCCAGAAAGGCACCACCGGTGGTAAAATGGAAAGCCCCTTTGAATAGATCTGCGCTATAAATACCTGCCACAAAAAGTAGGGAATCACCGGGCAGGAAAAAGCCAGCAAACAAGCCGGTTTCAGCAAATACTACAAGTAGAATAAACCATAAACCTCCGTTCTCTATGTACCATTGTGGCTGTAATAGTTGGGTCCAGATAAAATCAAGTAAAATCATAAAAGAAATATGTATGAGTGATTAACTTATAGATGAAATGCTTTGCTCTTCCTGCAATTCGCCTTCCCATTTGCATACTGCCGCAGTGGCAAGTGCATTACCAAGCACGTTGGTCATACTACGACCCATATCACAGAATGTATCAATGGCTAAAACCAAGCCGATACCTTCCGGTGGAATTCCAAACATTCCACCTGTAGCCAACACCACCACCAATGATGCGCGAGGCACGCCTGCGATACCCTTACTGGTGAGCATGAAAACCAATAGCATGGCAATTTGTGTTCCTACATCTCCGGTTACAGCGGTGATGTTATAAGCCTGTGCGATAAACATACTGGCAAAGGTCATGTACATCATGCTTCCATCCAGGTTGAAAGAGTAACCCAATGGCAGAGTAAACGACACGATCTTGTTGTTACAACCAAAAGCTTCCATCTCTTCAACCAATTTTGGGAAGACTGCTTCACTGCTCGCGGTGTTGAATGCGATGGCCATTGGACTTGACAGTCGTTTCAATAAATGTTTGAGTCTTCCTTTCAGAACCCAATAACCAACCAACAATAACAAAGCCCATAAAACTAGCAATCCCAAATAAAAAGATCCGATATAATAGGCGTAAGTACCTAATATACCCAATCCTTTTAGCGCTATTACTGCGGTCATTGCGCCGAACACACCGATGGGTGCGAAATTCATGACATAACCTACCATTTTGAGAATGACATGTGTGAGTGCGTCTAGTGCGTCAATGAGTTTTTGTCCTTTTGAACCGATGGCCGTGAGCGCAACGCCAAAGAAAATAGAGAACACCACCAGCTGTAAAATTTCGTTGCTGGCCATGGCTTCCATTACTGATTTAGGAAAAACATGTTCTACAAATTTCTCTATGGAAAATTCCTGTGTTTTTCCCATCAAATCCTTAGCTCCTTCCAAATCTGCACCGGCAATATTTACTCCAACACCTGGCTTGGTGATAGTCACAAGAATCAATCCTAGTGTCAAACTCACCAGGGAAGCAGATACAAACCAGAGCATGGCTTTACCACCTACTCGACCAACTGTTTTCAAATCACCCAATTTGGCGATTCCCACCACAAGGGTTGCAAAAACCAATGGAGAAATGATCATTTGTACCAACCGGATAAAAATGGTTGCCAGCAATTTTATTTTGGGAGCAACATATTTGATGGTATCGGCTGAGGCTTGTTCATGAATGAGATAACCTACACCAATTCCCAACAACATGGCTAAAACAATGTATGTTGTTAGTCGATTTTTTTTACGGGGAGCTGTCGTGGATATTTCCATGTTCAAATTTGTGTCTCGCAAGATAACAGATAATGTGTAATGGGTTCATTTCCGAGGAAAAGAAAAATGGAAACAAGGTTGTTTGGTTGTTGGCATTCAATAATTCATTATTTTTCACGCTCAATCACCAAAAAACTGAACTATGGGTTTATTCTCAAAAAAACCGATGCATCTTATCATGCAACAAGCGGAAGATTCGGAAAAAGGATTAAAACGAACACTGGGAGCAGGTTCTCTGGTCGCATTAGGAATTGGGGCCATCATTGGCGCCGGATTATTTGTTAGAACTGCGGCGGCGGCCGGACAAGCAGCCGGTCCAGCAGTTACACTTTCCTTTTTGATTGCTGCTATTGGATGTGCTTTTGCCGGACTATGTTATGCAGAATTCGCATCGATGATTCCTATCGCTGGTAGTGCATATGCTTACAGTTATGTTACCATGGGTGAGCTTGTTGCCTGGATCATTGGCTGGGCTTTGATCATGGAATATGCATTGGGTGCAGCTACTGTGAGTATTGCCTGGAGTGAATATCTAAATAAACTGTTGGGAGGGCAGATACCTTATGAATGGTGTCACTCGCCTTTTGAATCATACAAGGACGCTTCTGGCGTTATACATCATGGTATGATCAATGCTCCTGCTTTAATAATTTTATTATTAATTACCATGTTGCTTATCAGGGGAACACAGGAGAGTGCTTGGGTTAATGCCATCATTGTTTTTCTCAAAGTGGCCATCGTCTTAATCTTCATTGTACTTGGATGGCAATACATCAACCAAGATAATTATAAGCCGTACATGATTCCGGAAAATCTTCCCGGTCATGAGGGTTTCTTTAAACACGGTTGGGGAGGTGTGCTTGGGGGTGCTGCAATTGTGTTCTTCGCGTTCATCGGTTTTGATGCGGTGAGTACGGCAGCTCAGGAAGCTAAAAATCCAAAAAGAGATATGCCGATTGGTATACTTGGCTCTTTAGCTGTTTGTACGATCCTGTATATTTTATTTGGACACGTATTAACCGGTGTAGCTAACTTCAATGAATTCAATAATTCAGGAAAAGAAGCTTCGGTTGCATATGTCATTTCAACTTACATGAAAGATTATGGATGGCTTTCAACCGGTGTAACAATAGCCATACTAGCAGGCTTCAGCTCGGTAATTCTGGTAATGTTGATGGGACAAAGTCGTGTATTTTTCACTATGAGTAAAGACGGATTGATACCGAAAGTGTTCAGTGAGTTACATCCAAAATTCCAGACTCCTTATAAATCCAACTGGATTCTGTTTTTGTTTGTTGGTTTGTTTGCTGCTTTCGTACCGGGTCATGTGGCGGGCGACTTAACCAGCTTCGGAACTTTGTTGGCGTTTGTTTTGGTAAGCATTGGTGTTTGGATTTTGAGAATTAAAAGTCCGAACATCGAGCGTCCGTTCAAAACGCCATTGGTACCGCTTGTTCCTATTTTAGGTGCTTTGATTTGCTTAGCGATGATTGTAGCGATTGATACATTTACTTTGAAAGCGGCATTTGTTTGGATGGCCATCGGATTGGTGGTTTATTTCAGCTACAGCAGACACCACAGTAAACTGAAAAATCCGTCTGAAATCATTCCACATGCGAGTGATTTTGAGAAAAAATAATATAGACTTCGTTTATTTAAAAAAGGTTGCCGTTTGGCAACCTTTTTGATTTTCATGCTGAGTAGGTTTCTATGTTAATTTATAATAAGCAAACCACAATATACTTTTTAGTTTCTTATTCTTTTGTTCGAGACAAACCCAAATAGACAAATAGGCAAATAGGCAATTAATCCCTGACAACACGCACAGAGAAACCGTATGCCTTATTGCCGCTGTTCCTGCCTAAATTGGCATGGTTGAAGTACAGGTTGCGGTACCATGCGCCTGAGGTGTCAAACTCACCGGCACTCCACCATACCCCGTCGACCCTAACATTGATGAATGTACCATCAATGTAACGGAAGCCCCCGGGAAGACCGGCAAAACCACTGGAATTCGTGGCACCCGTGTTTGGGTTTGGTGCATTCCATCCCGTCGTGCTTTTCATCGCACCGCCGGCTGTAGAACTTTGGACACATCCTTGACAAATTGTGTCTGCACCGGGATCAATAAACTTCACCAAACGATTCCAATCTCCTTCTGTAGGTATGCGCCAACCCTGCGGTGCTAATCCCCGCGGATCATTCACGGCATACCAGTTGTACAGTCTGCCATAAGTGGCTGCATAGGTGGGACTGTCAATGTTATTGGCACTGTCATTGTTATACCAGCACCAGGCACCGGTGGTTAGGTTTCCCCACTGAGTAGCATTCGCTACTTGAGGAATAGTATCACCGTTGCGGTATCTCGCCACATCCAAATTCTTGGCACTCCAGATTTGTGTGCCGATGGTAACGGAAGGTATGGTGGTATCATGAGTTGGTAGTGGTACAGATGCTACTTCATTACCATTCATTTTTAGCCAAATCTGTCCATCAAACCCCTGCCATTCACCCTTCGGTCCGCAATCCGTGCAATAAATCATCAATCCTTGTGCCGGATTGGCAATGGCATTTCTTTGGGCAAATGTCATGCGGGGAGGTAATAATCCACGTTGGGTGGAGCTTACATCCAGTTCTGCAGATGGATGTGGATTGGTGGTTCCAATTCCTACATTTTGAGCGAAGCTAGTTGGGATAATTGATATGAATAATACGAATAAAAGAAAGGTACGCATGGTTGCGAATTTGGGTTTGAAGATTGTTGTGAAATATAAAGGTAATTTTATTTATGAAATTGGAGAAGATCATGAATTGTTTTTCATCCTTGCCATTTTTTTGCCGACGGTTTAAACCGTCGGCAAAGGTAAAAACAACATTCATATTGATTCTTAAATAATATTTACCCGAATAAACCGGATCTTACTTAGAATTTATTGACAGACATTAACTAACTAGCTCTGAATTCAGATTTATTTTAAAAACCAAAAAATAGCTTTCTGAAACTCTTATTTTAAAAAGAATTCAATAATATCAACTACACTTAAGAAGGCCCTCACTCCTTAGCTGAGAAGTTCGCATTTGTCGCTATGCTGACATGAAAACCAATCATTCATAGCTCATCATCGCATTAAATAAATCATGGCTCAAAACTAATCCCTGACTAAACGAACTGAAAACCCGTCCGTCTTGCTTGCGTAACCCCTGTAAAGATTGGTATTGCTGTTATCCAAACGCCGATACCAAGAACTTGTTGCATCAAACTCAGCAGCACTCCACCATAACCCATAGAAGCCAATAAAACTGAATGAACCACCACCGTAGCGGATGGCGCCAGGCAGGCCGGCAAACCCACTTAAATTGGTAGCTCCTATGTTTGGCACATTCCAACCTGTTATACTCTTTAAAGTTCCGCCAGCTGTAGTGCTTTGATTACAACTTTGACATGTGGTATCAGCAGCCAGATCAATGAACTTAACCAAACGGTTCCAATCTCCTTCCGTAGGTATGCGCCAACCCTGCGGCGCCAATCCACGTGGGTCATTCACGGCATACCAGTTGTATAATCTGCCATAAGTAGCTCCATATGTGACACTATCGTTGTTGTACCAGCACCAAGCACCCGTAGTCAGATTGCGCCATTGTGTAGGGTCGGTTACTTGTGGGATGGGTTCGCCGTTACGGTAACGCGCAACGCTTAAGTTTTTATTTGTCCAAAT
>JBILCT010000085.1:0-5674 GCA_044353025.1 Ferruginibacter sp.
GGGATTGAATGCGAAATAGGAATGTTCAGGATAAAACATTGCCAAATCATGAATGAGCGCGCGACTATAATTCCCAAGGCCGGTTGCATTGTGAAAAGCTCTTTTGGCATCAAATCCTATTTTCATCGATTCATTTTCTTTGTCCGGTAAAAATAATGAATCATTCCTGAGTGTATACCGATATTCAATCAAGGTTTATCTTCGCGCACAAAACACGCAACATGCAAACACTGATAGAAACAGTTTGGAACGATCGTACATTATTGAAAGATGAGAAATACGCACTTGCAATCCATGACGTCATGAAAAAACTGGATCAGGGCGAACTGCGTGTGGCCAGTCCAACGGAAAACGGATGGCAAGTCAATGAGTGGGTGAAACAAGCAATTTTGATGTATTTCGCGATTCAGCCCATGGAAACACATGTGTTACCACCGTTTGAGTTTTACGATAAAATGAAATTGAAATCCGGTTACCGTGAATTGGGCGTTCGCGCTGTTCCACATGCGGTTGCACGATATGGGGCTTTTCTGGGTCGGAATGTAGTATTGATGCCTTCCTATGTAAATATTGGAGCTTATGTAGATGAAGGAACCATGGTGGATACTTGGGCAACCGTTGGAAGTTGTGCGCAGATTGGAAAAAATGTTCATCTCAGTGGAGGCGTTGGAATAGGCGGTGTCCTTGAACCGCTGCAGGCAAGTCCGGTGATTATTGAAGACGGATGTTTTATAGGTAGTCGTTGTATCGTGGTGGAAGGCGTTCGTGTAGGTAAAGAAGCGGTATTGGGCGCAAATGTAGTACTCACTCAATCAACCAAGATTATTGATGTTACAGGCAATGAGCCAGTAGAATATAAAGGTTGGGTTCCAGAAAGAAGTGTGGTGATTCCAGGTAGTTACAATAAAAAATTTCCAGCAGGAGAATATCAGGTTCCTTGTGCATTGATTATCGGTCAGCGCAAAGCCAGCACTGATCTCAAAACCAGTTTGAATGATGCGCTGCGTGATTTCAACGTGGCCATTTAATGATATCTTCTAGCCTTATGAATTAAGTGAGCATAAATAAGGATTTACAACAACTAAATTTTATCTTGGAGGAATCAATGAATTGAAATCTTCCAACATGATAAAGAAACTACTGCTTACTTTTTTTTCAGCTTGTATCATTCAGAGTTTAGTTGCTCAAAAAACAAATATCTGGGAGGTTGTTCAAAGTCCTGAATTAGATTGGAAAAAATATGGTATAAAGCCATCAACCACAGATTTTACCATTTTCAGTGCAAATCTGGACTTGTTCAAAAGCAAGCTCATTCATGTTCCTAATGAGCAAGTTATCGCTACCCATGAATCAAATAGTATAGTGGAATTTCCTTTGCCTGACGGAACCTTGGAATCATTTCGTTTGGTCGAAGCACCGGTCATGGATAAAAAACTGTCCGAAAAATATCCGGGAATACAATCCTTTGCCGGCGTTGGTTTTAAACATCCATCCTTGCACATTCGATTAGATGTTTCACCTTTTGGCATGAATGCGGTTATTTTTTCATCGGAGTGGGGGAGCTGGTACATTGATCATATCGAAGGGAATTATTTCAGAGGAACTTTGCGTTCAGCCATTACCACTGCTCCTGATTTTATTTGCAATACAGAAGTGTTAAAACAACTGAATACTTCTAGAGCAGCCAATGCCAATCAATCTTTTCTTCGGACTTATCGTTTGGCGATGATATCGGGTGCCGAGTTTTCAAATTTCTTCGTGACTGCCTCAGATACAACAACCACATTAAAAAAAGCGCGGGTGTTGGCTGCTCAGAATGCACATATGACCAGGGCGAATGCCGTTTTTGAACGCGATTTCGCCATTCGCTTGGTACTTGTTCCGAACAATGATACACTGATCTATTTTGATGCCACTACCGATCCTGTCAGCAATGCAAGCAGTCCATCAAACTCCACCCTTCAAACGGCCATCAACGCGAGAATCGGTCAAACCAACTACGATATTGGACACACGGAAAGTTTAGGTTCAAACAATGGAAATGCGGGTTGTATAGGTTGTGTTTGTGCCAGCAATAAAGGATTAGGGTGGACTGTTTACAGTAATCCCAGTTTGTTGGATTATTTCGTGGTAGATTATTTAACGCACGAGTTCGGTCATCAGCTTGGTGCCAACCATACATTTTCACATTCTACGGAGGGAACGGGTGTAAATATGGAACCCGGAAGTGGTATCACCATCATGGGGTATGCCGGAATTACCGGTGCAAACACAGATATCGCGCCACACAGCATTGATCATTTTCATTGTAAAAGTATTGAACAAGTAACAACCTATCTGTATACAGGAGCAGGGAATGGATGTGCAGTAGCGATTGCCAACGGAAACAGTATTCCCGTGGCGAATGCCGGAGCGGACTATGTGATTCCTAAATCTACTCCGTTTGTATTGAGCGGGATTGGTTTTGATTCGGATAATGAAGATGTACTTACTTATTCATGGGAACAAATAGATAACAGAACGACGGGAGGAACAACACCAGTAGCTACAGCAACTACCGGCCCCATGTTCAGAACCTATTCTCCAACAACAAATCCATCCAGAATTTTTCCTAAACTCAACTATATTTTGGATAGTTCCAATGCATTCAAATGGGAAACACTTCCTTCTGTTGCGAGGTCATTGAATTTTAGATTGCAAGTCAGAGATAATCATAGCTCGGGGGGAGGAACCGCTTCAGACAATATGTTGATTACTGTGAATGGAACTGCAGGACCATTTGCCGTTTCTAGTCCAAATACTATAGTCAGCTGGACTTCAGGTTCTTCTCAAACCATCACCTGGTCAGTTAACAATACCAACATCGCTCCGGTATCTTGCAGCAAGGTAAAAATTACACTCTCTATAGATGGTGGTAATACTTTTCCTTATGTATTATCAGACAGCACAGCGAATGACGGAACTGAAGTACTTACGTTACCTGCTGTTACAACGACTTTAGCAAGAATTAAGGTTGAGGCCGTAGGGAATATTTTCTTTGACATCTCGAACGTCAATTTTAATATTACCAATCCGAATTCAATCACACCCAATTTCAATTCCATTCTTGCATTTTGTTCGGGAACAACAGCCCCTGTATTGCCAACAGTTTCATTGAATGGAATTGCAGGAACATGGTCACCATCTGTAGTAAGTAACACAATATCCGGGATTTATGTTTTTACGCCCAATGCAGGACAGAATGCGAATACCATATCAATTAATATCACTGTAAACCCAAAACCAAATGTGAGTGTGAATAATGCCGGCATTTGTCCGGGTCAATCGGTTGCACTCACGGCAACTGGTGCAAATACTTATGCGTGGGTATCACAATCGGCTATGAGTGATACCGTAGGCAGTAGTATAACGGTTAACCCTACACTAAATGCTCAGTATATTGTAATTGGAACGAACACTGTTTCAAGTTGTAAGGGAAGGGATACCGCTTTTGTAACAATCAATGCTGCTCCTGCAACGCCGGTTGTTTCTACTGGAAGTATTGCCAGTTTGTATAAACGATTTGATAGCACTACACAGTTTATCCCGGATAATGATTCCATCGGCATTTTATCTTATCCACTTGTTTTTTCAGGATTGCCGGCAAATGCACAGATTATTGAAATGCGGGTAGGGTTTAATATTACCCATTCCTATGTGGGGGATTTGCGTATCAATTTAATTGCACCAAATGGTCAAAATATGAGTTTAGTGGCTGCATTAAACAATGGAGCAGGAACAAACACAACAGATAATTTTACCAATACGATCATCAGTAGTTTGGGAACGACTGCACTCAGTGGATTTGCTGCACCCAGAACCGGTAAGTTCGCTGCAGACAGAAGGGTTGGGGCCGGACCTAAAAATCGGATTCAAACGACATCA
The DNA here is from genome assembly GCA_044353025.1 of Ferruginibacter sp. Lineage (GTDB taxonomy): Bacteria > Bacteroidota > Bacteroidia > Chitinophagales > Chitinophagaceae > Ferruginibacter. Next base: position 3,925 of record JBILCT010000085.1, read on the forward strand.
AACTGGAGTGATCTCTTTACAAATCTGAATGGAACTTGGAGATTGGCTTTAGCGGATTTTGTAAATACCGATACCGGAAGATTATTCAATTGGTTTATTGAAATAAAATACAGCACTCCGGATATAATTTCTTCCGGTTCTTGCGGACCCGGACAAGTGAAGTTGAATGTGAATTACGATTCAACCCGACTGATAGATTGGTATTCAAATGCGGCTCTCACCAATCTGCTGCAGTCAGGACATACCCATTATCTGACTCCGTTTCTAACGAATTCAACGATTTATTATGCTGTCGCGAGAGATCCGAATACGGCTTGTCAATCTTTGAATGCTTTACCTATACTTGCAAGAATAGATACCGCATTTACTTTCAATCCATTGATTGATACATTGGTCAGTTGTTTACCCGCTGTCACATTAGATGCAGGAACGGGTTATGATCAATATATTTGGAACAATGGATCGACTTCCAATACGATATCTGCGAATCAATCCGGTTGGTATCAGGTTTCGGTCAGCAAAGGGGTTTGTACAGGCATTGACAGCGTGATGGTGGGCTTGATTCGTTCGAAGATTTTGAATACGGACACTACAATATGTTCCGGTCAATCACTAACACTTTTTGCAGAGCAACAAACTGCGGTGCCTGTTTTGTATCAGTGGTTGAATGGAACTACAGGACTTACCAATACAATCAATCCAACCAGCAATCTTATAATCACACTCACGGTTTCTCATCCTGATGCAACTTGTGTTTCAGATAGTATATTGGTACAAACTATTTCAAATGCAGCGATTCCTACGCCTGCTTCTATTGTAATCACTCCAATCATTACAAATATTTGTGGTGAAAAAAAGTATCGTTACACATCGCCTACGCTTCCTGCATCTGCAAATGGTTATCTATGGTCATTTACAGGATTAGGGAATAATACAATGATTGATTCCGGTAGTTTACAATCTCAAAAACTAGTTTTGAAATTCAATTCAGATGCTGCTGCCATCGCTGGAGACAGCGTGAAATTAAAATATATTGGTGCATGTGGAAATTCAAATTTCAAAGCAATGAAGCTAACCAATACCTTGCTTTCTGCACCCGCTGCTCCTGCTTCTATTACCATTCAATCAGTTTCTTCAAATGTTTGTGGCGAGCGTGTATATCGTTATATCGCTCCTGCTTTACCGATTTCAACAAGCACCGCGATGGCGGCCATAGGATGGCAGTGGAATCTGATTGGAACGTTGGGTGAATATGCTGAAATCGATTCTGGTAGTTTGGTATCCAAAATAGTTAGAATTAAATACACCTCCAATCAAGCAGCATTGGCGGGAGATAGCATTCAATTATGGTTTACATCCGGCTGCGGGGATTCAAAAATAAAATCAGCAAAACTGACCAATACAGTATTGAATCCGCCTTTAACGCCAACATCAATAACTATTACGCAACTCTCTACCAATGTCTGCGGTTTACGTCGTTATCGCTACACGGCACCTGTTCTGCCATTAGCAACTGCAAGCAATGGGGCTGCAACGGGTTGGGATTGGTCGATGATTGGTGTATTATCGGGCTCTGCAACCATCGATTCCGGTTCTCTGCAATCACAGAAACTGGTGCTTGTTTTTTCAAGTAATGCAGCCGCGGGAATTGGTGATAGTATTCGAATTCGTTATCAATCTAATTGTGGGTATAGTTTGAATCGTTCAATCAAATTTTCGAATACGTTTTTGAATTCACCTGCTGCACCTG
>JBILCT010000086.1:0-5622 GCA_044353025.1 Ferruginibacter sp.
AGCCAAACCATTGTTCGTCCTGAATTTCGTGAGCTTAGTCCATTCGCCTTTTATGACTTCGAGCTTAACGCACAGGTTGTTGGAAACAATCAAGCAAAACGTACAAAAATATTCAATGCGGATCTTAGATACGAAATTTATCCGCGTGCAGGGGAAGTTGTCACGGTTGGTCTATTCTACAAATCATTTGATCGTCCGCTGGAGTATTATTTCAATCAAACCGGACCGGCAACCAATACGTTTAATGTAGCAAATGTTGACCGTGCCAATGCGTATGGTATCGAATTTGAATTTCGTAAAAACTTGGACATCCTTTCTGAAAAACTTCAAAATTTCAGTATGACCGGAAATCTGAGTTATATCTATAGTCGTGTTCAAGATACCGCCAGTATAAATCGTCCATTGCAAGGACAAAGTCCTTATTTAATCAACCTGGGACTTATGTATGATTTGAAAAAATCAGGACTAACTGCCACTGTATTATTCAACCAGATTGGACGCAGAATTTTATTTGTCGGAAATGAAGCGATCCCAAATATCTGGGAAAATCCACGTCCATTATTGGATTTCCAGGTATCTAAAAAAGTCATGAAAAACAAAGGAGAAATCCGATTGAGTATAAATGACCTATTCAATAAGCGTGCTTATTTCTACCATGATCTTGATAACAACGGAAAATATCTTCCTAATTCATCCGATAAACTTGCGATCAATCGGAATTATGGAACAAATTATTCGATCAGTTTTCAATACACCATTCAATAAATAATTAACCCAATCAATAAACAATAAATCCAAACGGATCAATCAATCAAAAAATAAAAATATGAATCGATTACTAACGCTTACCCTCTTGTTGGCATGTTTCAATTTCTCTTGCCGAAAAATAGAAGTGGATGGAAATGGGAATAACATTACCGGCAGTGGAGACAATGTTCTTATTGGAAAAATCAATGCAGACAAATTGCTTGAATCCGGCAAAGTGTATATCATTCGCGGTATTGTATATGTGGTGGATGGTGCTACGCTAACAATTCCGGCCGGAACGATTTTATTAGGTGAAAAAGCAAGTAAAGGAACATTAGTGATTACACGTGGATGTAAAATTGAGGCGAACGGAACCGTTGAAAAACCTGTTGTTTTCACAAGCGACCAATCCACTCCGCAAAGAGGTGATTGGGGAGGAATAGTGATTTTGGGAAAAGCCAAAACCAATGCAAGTTTCAATGGGATTTCTGGAACAGGAGAAATTGAAGGTGGTGTGAATAATGCGGAAGGACTAGGAATTTATGGAGGAAATGATGACGAAGACAACAGTGGAATTCTGCGTTATGTAAGAATTGAATATGCAGGGTATGCATTTTTACCTGATAAAGAATTGAATGGTTTGACCATGGGAGGTGTAGGAAGAGGAACAACCATTGATCATGTGCAAGTAAGTTATGCCAATGATGATAGTTTTGAATGGTTTGGTGGTGCAGTAAACGCAAAGCATTTAATTGCTTACAAAGGATTAGATGATGATTTCGATATGGATAACGGTTATCGTGGTAATATCCAGTTTGCCATTTCCATGAGAGACAGTGTGATTGCAGATATTTCAGGAAGCAATGGTCTGGAAGTTGATAACGATGCCGCAGGCAGCACGGCAACACCTCAAACAGCAGCTGTGATTAGTAATTTGACATTAATCGGACCAAGAGCAGTTTCCAATAATGTAGGAAACTCCAATTTCAAACGTGGTGCTCACCTCAGAAGAAATAGTTCCATCAGTATTTTTAACTCGATTATCATGGGTTGGCCTGTTGGCACTTTACTGGATGCAAGTACGGGAACACCGACAGATCTGAATTATAGCAGCATTAATCCAACCGGATTTATTTCAAACACATTGAATTGCGGAAATACCAACCCACTCTCCTATACAGTAAGCAGCAGTAACCCAACAGGCTGGAACACTTCTGCCTTCACAGCATATTTTAATAGAGCCGATGCAAATAATAGCATTTTAGCAAACACTACAGATGCTGGTTTGGCAAATCCATTCGACTATGGCAATGGCGTAGATTTCAATGCAGTTATTGACGGCCCGGCAGCATCAGGCAGTAGCTTTTCAAATCCTTTATTGAATAATTCATTTTTTAACCAAACTACTTTCCGTGGTGCTGCAGGAATTGGAGATAACTGGTGGAAAGGTTGGACAAGGTTCTTGTAAAAATATCAGACTCATTCTCAAAAAAGTTTAGTGCTTGCACTAAACTTTTTTTTATTTGTACCTAATCTAAGTTCTGAGATTATAAACCGGAAGTTAAAACTTAAGGTCAATCAACATTCACTCAAACTCAAAGGAATATGGATAGCGAGACCGCCATCTGCAGTCTCTTTGTATTTTGTATTCATATCCAGCGCAGTGTCCCACATGGTTTTGATTACACCATCTAAACTCACTTTAGCATAATCGGGTTTGCTTTGTAAGGCGAGCTGAGAAGCGGTAATTGCTTTGATTGCGCCCATGGTATTTCGTTCTATGCAAGGAATTTGTACAAGTCCACCAATCGGATCACAGGTTAATCCAAGGTGATGCTCCATGGCTATTTCAGCAGCCATCAATACTTGCCGCTGATTGCCACCCATACACTCTGTGAGCGCCGCAGCAGCCATCGCACTGCTTACTCCAATCTCTGCCTGACAACCTCCCATCGCTGCAGAAATGGTCGCTCCTTTTTTAAAGATGCTTCCAATTTCAGAAGCCGTCAATAAAAATTGTACGATTTTTTCATCTGAATTTCCTCCACCAAATGCAACATAGTACTGAAGAACTGCAGGAATTACCCCGGCTGCTCCATTGGTTGGTGCTGTTACCACACGACCGAATGATGCATTTTCTTCATTGACTGCCAATGCAAAACAACTCACCCAGTCTAATATGTAAGCAAAATCACGCCCGCCATTCTGAATAGACTGTAACCATTTTTCGTAGGTGGAATCATCTGAATCTCCTATGAGTCTTTTATTCAAAGAAAAAGCCCTTCGTCTTACTTGTAATCCACCGGGTAAAATTCCCGGCGTATGACAACCTCTGAATATACAAACCTTCATCACTTCCCAGATACTCAAAATTCCTGCAATCGTTTCTGATTCAGGCCTCCAGACTGATTCATTCTCTAAAACAATTTCACTGATGTGCATGCCCGTTACTCTGCACCAATGAATAAGATCCTCTGCACGATTTATACTAAATGGGAGCTGAATATTCGATGTTGAATTCGTTTGATCCTCTCCTTCCTTTACAACAAAACCGCCACCAATCGAGTAGTAAGTAAAAGCCTCCTCTTTTCCATCCGAAAACTGAACTAGAAAACTTAAGGCATTGGGATGAAAAGGCAGCGACTCAGTCATTAAAAAATGAATATGTACGTCCGGATTAAAATCAATGGCTCTTTTCGCCCCCAACATTATTTTTTTTTCCTGCTGAATTTTCAGTGTAATGGGAACAATTGCTTGTACATCCATGGTTACAGGATCTTCACCCATTAAACCAAGTTGAACAGCAACATCAGTTCCATGCCCCTTACCGGTTTTAGCCAATGATCCGTACAACAAAACCTGTACCGATTTAATTTTATCGAAACGTCCGTCACGCGTCAATTGATCAAGCAGTTGCAAAGCTGCTCTCCAAGGTCCGAGTGTATGACTACTGCTCGGACCAACGCCAATCTTGAACATATCAAAAACGGAGATCGCTTCTTGACTCATAAAGTTTATTGAACAGATTTTAAATGCATGTCAAAACGGATATAGGAATTTGACGGAAGAACGATATTTCCTAACTGATCTCGCTGATCTTGTCCACCATAAGCCAAAGATGGAGGAATGTACATAGTTACAGAACTCCCAGCCTTAATGACTGGCATCACTTTCTGGATACCAGTAATGAGTGTGCCCAGTACAAATGGTATACCGGTACTGTCTGTATATTGATCAAATGAGTTCGTATATCCCAATCGATATGCATAATACGTAACTAGCATTGTGCTGCATAGTCCGGGCGCAGGTCCATTTCCTTGTTGATTTATTTTATAAAATACTCCGCTGGAATGCTGTGTTAAATCAGTAATATTTTGAGCTGTAAAATAATTTTGTAAATAGGCTACTTCTGAGGAAGATGCTGTGTATTGTTGATCAACGTATGGACAGCCTTTATCCTTGAAACAAGAACTAAAAACAACAGATATGGCAATCGTAATGACAACGGCGCAAATTCGATTCATGATTTTTTTGCATTTATTTTTTGTTGAAGGGCCTGATATGTCTCCTCATTTCTTTCCCATAGAAAATGCATCCGAACATAAGAAAAGAATATAACCGTTATTATGAGTGCTATAAAAATGGGTAAAAAAGAAGCATTGGCTTTCTGAGATATTTTTGTAAACCAATCAGGGGATAAGAAATAGACGAGCACGAGAGAACCAATCATTGCACCCGAGAAAATAATTGACATCGGTGCTCCCCTTTTAAGTTTACTTGAAAATTGGGCATGAATATCCCGGTTTGTTTCCCAATAGGTCATGAATTTTCTTTCTTCTTCCGAAATCATGGTACAAAATTAATCGAAATGCTTCAATTAGGTTCCAGGAATTAAATAAATTGCACTGATCAATATTACCTAAGAAAATGAAGATAGAAGCGCTCTTATTAAAATACTTGTCAGAAAAAAAATCATTGTCTCTCCAATACATAGGATATTTTGAAGTGACTCTCGAAGAGCAAGTGGATTCCAATCAAAACAATGAGATTGATTTAGATGGAAAGGTGCAATTCAACTATGATCACAAAGCCAAAGAAGATCAGGATTTCATTCAATACATCATGGCGCAATCAAAAAAGATTTATCCTTTGGCCCAATCTGATTTAGAGTCTTATGCCATTTTAGCCAAACAATTTTTAAACCTTGGGAAGCCTGTAATTCTTCATGGCATTGGCAGATTGATTAAAAAACAAGATGAAACCTATGTGCTGCTGCCTGCCGGTACCAACCCAATGCTACATGATGAAATGATAACCATCCAACCAGATATTGCAGATCAAAAAGAAGGATTACATGCGCAGAAAATAGATTTTTCCAGTCCATCCAAAGCAAACGCTCGAAACAATAAACTATGGCCTTTGCTCATTTTAACCGGACTGATTGCAATCTCAATCATCACTATTTTTTACTTCAGCCAAAAAGAAACTGAACCCAATCAATCAACTGACAACAACTCAACCATAAGCACAATCACCGACTCAAATAATATAATTATCAATCGATCTGATTCCGCAGCCCTTTCAAAAAAGATAACCGCGCACAGATTAATCCTTGGAGAATACCCTAATCTGAACCTGGCTGAAAAAATGAAGCACATGCTGGATACAACAACCTTCTCTAAGTCACTTGAAGTTATTGCTACAGATTCTTTTCATTACAGACTTGAATTGCTTGTGAACACATCAGTGACTGATTCAGCCAAACTTAGAGATTCCATTCAACGTATTTTTGGAAGTAAAATACAATGGAAAAATTAGGAGGCTCACTTCCATAAATCAGATTTCATAAATAAAGAAGAGGTTGCAAATGGCAAC
>JBILCT010000087.1:0-5619 GCA_044353025.1 Ferruginibacter sp.
AATTGGTAAGGAATACAGTGAGGTTGAAAAAAATATACCGGATCTGATTAAACATCCCGGATTGATGAAAGGCCATTTGCCTTTTTTGGGAGAAGTAATGATCGGGCACTTACGATATGGTACGCAAGGAAAAAATGACATTGCATTCTGTCATCCCTTTATGAAACAGGATCCTATTCCTGCGCGTAATTTGGCATTAGCCGGAAATTTCAATCTGGTTAACACAGATTCTATTTATCAAAAAATTGGATTTACCCCCAACGAATTTCAGCGACAGAGTGATTTAGCCGCCATGCTGGAATTAATACACAGGAGCCTGGTAGAAATGGATAAGCAGGATCCCGGAAAAATTGATATCTGCGAAATGCTTCGTTTGTCTCTTCCCGTGATGGATGGTGGATATCATATTGCTGGGATGACAGGCAGCGGAGATTCATTCGTCGTTCGCGATGCACATGGAATTCGTCCGGCTTACTACTATATCAGTGATGATTATATCGTTGCTGCCAGTGAAAGGGCTGCTATCCGTACAGCATTCAATTTGGGAGAAGATGAAGTTCATGAGCTTATGCCCGGACAGGCGTTGTTGGTTAGTACTGATGGACAGCCCAGATTAGAACAGGTGATTCCCGCCAAAGAAAGAAAAGCTTGCAGTTTCGAACGCATCTATTTTAGCAGAGGCAGTGATGAAAAAATATACCGGGAAAGAATAAAACTTGGATATCAACTCAGTGAGGCAGTATTGAAGCACATTGATTATGATTTGAGGAATACCATTTTCTCATTTATTCCCAACACAGCGGAAACCGCTTTTTATGGTTTAATCAAAGGGGCGGAAGATTACCTCAATCAGATTAAAATTGAGCGTATTTTAAGTTGGAATGGAAATGTGGATTCGGAGAAACTAACGGAGATGGTTAACCGTAAAGTGCGCATCGAAAAAATTGCCATCAAGGATGTTAAGCTCAGAACTTTTATTACTGAGGACAATAGCAGAAACGAGATGGTGCAGCATGTTTACGATATCACTTATGGAACTGTTCGTGCCGGTGTAGATACGTTGGTGGTGATTGATGACAGTATCGTACGAGGAACTACATTGAAAGAGAGCATCGTACGTATGTTGGGAAGATTAGCACCCAAACGAATTGTGGTTGTTTCATCGGCTCCACAAATTCGATATCCGGATTGCTACGGCATTGATATGAGTAAGCTGGGAGATTTTGTCGCATTTCGTGCTGCCATTGCTTTACTGAAGGAGAAGGGCATGGAGTCTCTATTGCAGGAGTTAGCTCAACAGATTGAGACCTGGGATAAAAACGGAGAAATACACACGGAGAACCTTGTTCGAAAAATATATCAGCCATTCAGCACGGAAGAACTTTCTCAACAAATTGCGAAGCTGATTACACCGGATGGATTTTCCATTCCTGTGGATGTGATCTATCCTACGATAGAATCGCTGCATGAAGCATTACCGAACAATAAAGGCGACTGGTATTTCACCGGCAATTATCCAACCGATGGAGGTACGCGTGTTTGTAATCGTGCTTTGTTGAATTATTTATCCGGAAAAAATCAGCGAGGGTATTAATTGGGTTGTGAATATTCAGGCAATGAAATCAATCTGATAGTCGTAACTTAAAACTACTTTTTCAACAATCCAAGTTGCAGGTTTCAAGTGTTGCATTATTGAAACAATTTCAACCTTGATTTGATATATATATATTTCCATTTTAATGAAAACGATTTATCTAATCAGACATGCTCATGCTCAACCTGGGATGGCAGATTTTGAAAGGCCTTTGAGTGATCGTGGAAAAAAAGAAGCATCTCAGATCGCTCAGAAATTATTAAAAAGAAAAGTCAGGATAGATGCATGGTTTTGCAGCAGTTCCAGAAGAACTACTGAAACAGCTGAGTTAATAAGCTCTGAAATACAAAACACGACTCAAATCGTTCATACACTTGATACATTATATTTAGCCTCCTCTCAGCAGTTGCAGGAACAAATCATTCAGATGGGCAATGATTTAGCATCGATTGCTTTCGTTGTTCATAATCCTGGTGTAACAGAATTGGCATCAAAAATTTGTGCAGATGTTTTTATAGATGAAATGCCCCCCTGTGCTGTTTTTGCAATTCAGTCAAATACAGCAAACTGGATTGATTTTTTCAAAAACAAAATTGAATTTTTATTTTTCGTTAGTCCGGGTTGATCTAGGCTAATTGCATTCATATTTTTATTCGAAGTCCCAATTTACTCAGGCAGGGTATTACTCGAGCTAAAACTAAACGAAAGATTTTTCGCAACATAAAGCTTAGTTAGCCGTTGATTAATTTTCTTTAGTCGTTCATGGTTCGAACCGGGTTCGAACCAAAAAAAAGATTTTTAGTACCTCAAAACTTAGTTAGCCGTTGATTGATTTTCTTAAGTCACTCATGTTCGAGTACTTTTCGAACATTTAATCACTTAATATTATTTTCTAGAGCGAATTGTTTTTATTTTCAAATTCATTTCTTCAACCACTTCTTAAAATAAACAGCCTCCGGATATGGATTGTGATAGTATGCCGATATTTCTTCGAATCCATTCTTTTGATATAGTTTCATAGCCGGCTCCATATGATTCAAGGTGTCTAACACCAATGTCTCTTTTCCTTGTTCAATCGCATAATTGACCGCTGTATCCAATAATTGCTGTCCTATTCCTTTTCGTTGAAACTCCGGTTGCACAAACATTCTTTTTAATTCGCCTGTTATTTCATTTTTTGGACGAAGCGCAATGCAACCAACTGCTTTATCTTGGAATACAGCCAACCAGATTTGTCCAAGCGGTGGAGCATACATGGATTTAATATCAGCGAGCTCTGCCTCAAATCCTTGAAATGAAAGATCAATACCCAGCCAATATGCGTATTCACGGAATAAAGTAGCCGCAGCTTGATATTCTTTTTCGGAATGTACAATTTGAATGTTAGGGCTAGTCTGGTTCATCCTGCGTTTTATTGGTTAGATATACCCCGGTAAAAATGAGAATGGCGCCTGTTAGTTTGTACGCATCCAGTGTTTCGCCCATGAACAAAATGGCTATGATACTTGCAAATACAGGTTGAGAATAGATATAAGCACCGGATATAGATGCACCGAGATATTTTATTCCAAAAAGATTGAAGAGGTAGGCCAAAAATGTACCGCCAATAATGATCAGTGCCAATATACTTACATCCATGAATTGGTAATCTTGCCATGGAGTTTGTAAAAACTCAAACAAGCAAAAAGGGAATGCCATTAGAGTTCCGTAAGTAAAAACTGTTCGGATCACTGTGATGGGATGATAGCGTTTCATCAATGGTTTTACCAGCACAAAATAATATGAATATGAAATGGCATTAATCACAACCAATAAATCTCCCAACCAGATATTCATACCATCACCTGAATTTTTACGTGAAAGAATCAAGACGATGGCACCTGTAATTCCCAATGATAATCCACCCCATTTATATCGGGTTAATTTTTCCTTTAACACGGTTGCAGCGATCAGCATTATAAACAACGGTGTTGTCAGCATCAATAAAGATGCATGAATGGAATAAGTCATCGATAAGCCCTTAATAAATAGAAGTTGATTCAGCGCAATACCGAGTAACGCACAAAGCAGAAAACGATTTTGATGAATTTTTTGAATGGGCTGTTTGATTGGTTTAATCCATTGAAATACCCATAAAAGAATCGTTGCTCCGAGCATCCGCGACAGATTCAAACCAAACGGCAGGATCAACTTTTCATTGATTAGATATTTTACTGCAGAAAAATTGATTGCAAAAAATATGTTTGTGCCCAAAAGTGCTAGGTGTGCCCAGGTTTTTTTTCTGTTATTCATTCGAATACAAAAATACCGGATTGGATACAGATAAGGATTTATGTCGAGTGAATAAGTACATGCATAATTTTAAAACGCACAGCATTCAGAAAATAAGGGTAATTCAAATAAATGAAATTTTGAAGCAGCATTATCATGTAGTCATAAAATAAAAAACCCTCCTTAGACAAGGAAGGTTGTATTTACTAACCCAAACAAAGGTGTTTTTTAGGTAATGAAACCGCTTGATGGTATAGATTAAAGCAGTTCCAAATTCATACCGGTTTTATAAACTGGTTTTATAAACTCGTTTTATTCATTCGAGCACAATAGGCTATTTCGGGCATTGAGATTCTAATCAATGTATAGCATTGTCTAATCAGGTTTCAACATTTACAGTCATGCAATGAATATTATTGAATTGCTGAGGGAAAATGTGTTATGAAACCAATCAAGGGTTATCACAATGTTTGATTTTAATCAGCAAACACATGAAATGCAAACAACATCATAATGTCAGTTCGGATAACCCAGATTCATCTTTTTAACCTTCATAATCCAATTTAAAAAACAGCAGTCTGGCTATAACTTACAAGCACAAATAATAAGTCGACAGCACATCCGTAAATGATGTTTTAGTTTACCCGTAAAATGATCGATTGAGCAAGAAACTAATTACTCTCCTTGCAATTCGCGGACTTTATCGCGGATTTTACCTTCGATTTCAGCAGCCAGTTCCGGATTGTCGGTCAGCAATTGCTTAACAGCATCGCGACCTTGTCCGAGTTTATTTTCATTGTAACTGAACCAACTTCCGCTTTTTTGTACGAAGCCCATTTCCACACCCATATCAATGATCTCTCCCACTTTGGAAATACCTTCGCCATATATGATATCAAACTCTGCCTGACGGAATGGTGGTGCCACTTTATTCTTCACCACTTTCACTTTGATGTGATTACCCACCACTTCATCGCCGTCTTTGATTTGCGTCATGCGACGAATATCCAAGCGTACTGAAGCATAGAATTTCAAAGCATTGCCTCCGGTTGTGGTTTCGGGATTACCGAACATCACGCCGATTTTTTCACGAAGCTGATTAATAAAAATGCAGCAGCTGTTGGTTTTGGAAATGGTAGCAGTCAATTTACGCAGTGCCTGACTCATCAAACGCGCATGCAAACCCATTTTACTATCGCCCATCTCTCCTTCCAACTCACTTTTAGGAACAAGCGCCGCCACAGAATCAATCACTACAACATCCAATGCGCCGGACAAAATCAAACGATCTGCAATTTCCAATGCTTGCTCGCCATAATCCGGTTGAGAAATCAATAAATTATCAATGTCAACACCCAACTTGCGTGCATAGTTACTGTCGAATGCATGTTCCGCATCAATGATGGCACAAATTCCACCTTTCTTCTGTGCTTCTGCAATGACATGTATGGCCAACGTTGTTTTACCGGATGATTCTGGACCGTAAATCTCAATGACTCTCCCTTTGGGTAAACCACCAATTCCCAATGCCACATCCAATCCGATAGAACCGGTTGAAATGACACCTTGCTCTACATGTGCTTTTTCATTCATCAACATCACAGACCCCTTGCCAAAATCTTTATCGATCTTGTCCATGGTCAGTTTCAAGGCTTTCAATTTTTCTGCGTTACTCATGTTTTTTGTTTTTAAGGATGTATCTAATCAATTGAATCAAAAGCGATGGTTTAATACCTGATCGATTTGATGTTGCA
>JBILCT010000088.1:0-5594 GCA_044353025.1 Ferruginibacter sp.
TCCTGTTTCTGTGTCAGAAGTAACTGTTTTTTCGGGATGGAAAAAACAACAATTCGTTTTTGCGCATCCGGTTTCCTCATTGAGTATTTCTGTGGATCAAAACAGGGACTCTTTGCCTTTCGATATTTATGGCATTCAATTTCTAAATCCGGATCAGCCGGGAATTATTTATCACAATGCGGGCGTAGGTGGTTCAACGTTTATGAGTTTATGTAAAAATTCATCCTTGGCTGCTGCGCAAATACAAGACTTGAATCCTGATTTGATTATCTATGCTTACGGTTCCAACGAAGCATATACTCCAACATTCAACACAGTCGATTACCAGCAAAATATTTCCAATCATCTGGATCAAATTAAAAAACTACTTCCAGAAACCGTGATTCTTCTCACAACGCCACCAGACACGAGATCCAAGGATCGATACCCCAGAAATATTGATACCATTCGTAGCGTTTATTTGCAACTTGCCACTGAAAAGAATCTTAGTTATTGGGATCTCAGAGATCAGATGGGAGGAAATGGATCCCTGCACAAATGGTTCAAATTAGGACTCGCATCCAAAGACAAACTACATTTTACCAAACCGGGATATGAACTGCAAGCGAAATTGTTGACAGAAGCAATTTTCAAAGCCTACAATGAAATTTATCCGAATGACCAATCACTCCATTTACCCGTCTATCAAACCGACTTCAAATAAACCATGTCGAACGAAAAATCTTCCCGGAAAAATATTGCTTGGGCGGGCATCATCTTTGTAATAGTGATGGGCTTGTTTTTTGGGTATTCAAATTTGCCACAATCCTATAATCTCGGTCCGTGGACACTCAATAAAAGCAATGATCTTAAATGGCCTACCATTAAGAAGTCTAAAAAAACGAACCTGAAACAAAAAGTAAATGCAATCGATTCTGTCAAACCAAAAACACTGGATACTTTACCCAAGCGATTTTTATTGGTTGGCGATTCAGAGGTGGAGGGATTGATGTATCCATTCTATGATTATTGCCGGTTTAACGGCGACACGCTTGCATTTGCGAACGTCTGGTATAGTGCAACAGACATGGTATATGCCAAATCGGATTCTTTGAAAAACATTATTGAACGTGTAAAGCCCAATCATATCGTCATGGTGATTGGATTGAATCAGGTGACACAAAAAAACACAGAAAATTCGGGAATAGCCGTTAAAAAAATCATTGAAACTTTTGGCGATATCCCATACACCTGGGTTGGACCGGCCAATTGGATTCCCGATTTAGGCATCAATGATTTGTACGCAAACACCATTGATCCCGGACAGTTTTTTTATTCAGGAAATTTAATTTTGGAAAGAGGTCCGGATGGTCGACACCCCAGCAGGAATGCTTATTTCGTATGGATGGATAGCATTGCGCAATGGATGCAAAACGAATCGGTTCACAGCATACGATGGAAAAAACCGGATACCATTTATCATTACAGAAAATTTGATAAAAAAGTGTTGAATGCATCAAAGATGAAAAAAGCTGAAAAAGCATCCAAGGCAAAAGTCGATTCAATTCTGCATTGATACAGCGCTTTTCAAAAGCGCGATTCAAATAAATAATATTTGGAGCAATTTCTTGATCATTAATCAGAAAAATGAACTTCCATGGAGGAATTTTTCATCAATGAGATGGGTTGTTTTCTTGGCATCATCCATACTTGTCGAAGTTTTTCCTTTTCTCTTGAAATGATGATACCAATTCTGGTAAATAGACTAGAAATGACGTAGAATAAAATCGTTCATCTGCACAAAAAATCATGAACTTTGTATTCGTATGACTTTGTATCCCCATAGCTCCCATTTTCCGGAATTTTCAATACCCGGTTTAGAATCGGCCCAGCTATTGTTAAGTCGACATTCTGCCGTCCCCGGATCTGTGTCTTGCCGAATTGATCGTTATCGCCGACCAGAGCAATGGAGTATGAATGAATGGATTCGGATTGAGTATTCGCCGGATGCAGGGCATCCCGAAAATGGATATCTTTTTTTGCAGGCACTTACCACCAACAATTTTCTCTGTCAGGAAAAAGCATTGGAATGTGATCGATGCCGCATGATGCAAACCTCTCAATGCGTTGACCTTGAACATACGGTGGATGTAATGAGTTTTCGGTTTTCTCCACTTTATCTGATGCCTTTTGTCAGAATCAAGTCTACCAATCCTTCTTTATTGGATCAATTATTCAGTTTTAAATATCCGGAGTCTTTTTCCCGTCAACAAGCTATTACCCCGAAAATCCGTCAGATGTTAGAAGGATTTCTCAACCAACCCATCACAGACGAAACCAGGGCCAATATTATACTGAATGCGCAAATCCAGCTCCTGTTGTTACACGCATCAGATGAGTTGCTCACGGAACAGATTCCGGATCAAAAAGAATGGCCAAAGTTTTTGGCAACTGAAGCTGATCGCGAACGCATTCTGCAGGCCCGTGAAATTTTGCTTCAGCACATCGGAAATCCGCTCACCATACGTGCACTTTCCCGCAAAGTGGCCATGAATGAGTGTTATTTGAAAAAGGGGTTCAAAGAGATTTTTGGAACCACCATTTTTGAGTTTTATCAGAACCAGCGTATGGAGCATGCAAAATACCTGCTCTACGAAAAGCGTTTCAGCGTAACCGAAGTATCCAATATGCTCGGATATTCCTCCATTTCTCATTTCAGCACCGCTTTTAAAAAGCATACCGGATTAAAACCCTGTGAGCTACTGAATCTGGAGCCGCGAACCTTCTCCTGACCTGAGCAGAATCCGCTTGCTTTGCTTACCTTCGCAGCCATTATTTTCAGCAGCGTCATGTCATATAAATACACCGAATACCAACAACTCAACCTGCCTGATATCAGTCGGGAAATTCTCGAAAAATGGAACCGCGAACAGGCCTTTGAACAAAGCATCCAACTTAGGGAGGGCAAGCCTTCTTTTGTATTTTATGAAGGTCCACCCAGTGCCAACGGAATGCCTGGCATACACCACGTTATTTCAAGAACATTGAAAGATCTGGTTTGTCGGTATAAAACCATGCAAGGTTTTCAAGTTGAACGCAAGGGCGGATGGGATACCCATGGCTTACCCGTAGAGTTGGGCGTTGAGAAGCAACTGGGCATCACCAAAGAAGACATCGGAAAAAAAATCAGCATCGAGGAATATAACAAAACCTGTCGCGAAGTGGTGATGCAGTACAAAGACAAATGGGATGAAATTACCCAACGCATGGGCTACTGGGTTGATTTGAATAAACCCTATGTCACCTTCGACAACAATTACATTGAATCGCTTTGGTGGTGTTTGAGTCAACTATATCAAAAAGGATTGCTTTATCAGAGTGTCAGTATACAACCCTATTCACCGGCAGCAGGTACCGGACTTTCTTCCCATGAATTGAATCAGCCAGGTACATATAAGGAAGTCAAGGACACCAGTGCGGTGGTCATGTTCCGTGTCCAGCCTGAATCAATGCGTCCTGAGCTTGCCGCTAAAATTCCTGCTGAAGTTCAATCCGAGTTTTTCCTGATGGCTTGGACCACCACACCATGGACGCTTCCATCGAATCTGGGTTTGACCGTTGGTCCGAACATCAATTATGTGTTGGTTAAAACATTCAATCCATATACCCACCTTCCTAATCATATTATTCTGGCGGAGCCCCTTCTGATGAAATATGTGAAACCCGAAGGAGCAGATGCAGACATGGATGCTTACCAGCCCGGCGATAAATTGATTCCCTGGAAAATGTTGGCTCAATTTACCGGATCAGAATTGGAAGGATTGGAATATGATCAACTCTTACCATTCGAAGCAAATAATCTGAATGCAGTTCTTGAGGTCACTCCGGATGCTAAGCCATTCCGTGTAATCACCGGCGATTTTGTGACGACTGAAGACGGAACGGGTATTGTGCACACGGCGCCTGCTTTTGGTGCGGATGACTATAAAATGGGCATGAAAAACCAGTTGGGTATTTTAACACTGGTGGATCGTCAAGGAAAATTCATTGATGGGGTAGGAGAATTTAGTGGTAGATATGTAAAGAATTATAAGGATGAGCAGGATTATGCGGATGTGAATGTTGATATCTGTATTCGTTTGAAAAAAGAAAATCGTGCCTTCAAAGTGGAGAAGTATGAACACAGTTATCCGCATTGTTGGCGCACAGATAAACCCATCATCTATTATCCGTTGAACGCCTGGTTCATTCGTACCACGGCTGCCAAGGAACGAATGGTGGAGTTGAACAAGACCATTCAATGGAAACCCGCTTCCACTGGTACCGGACGATTCGGCAACTGGCTGGAAAATATGGTGGATTGGAATTTGAGCAGAAGCAGGTATTGGGGAACACCATTGCCTATATGGAAAACAGAGGATGAAACAGAAGAAATTTGTATTGGTTCAGTAGAAATGCTTCGGGAAGCATTGGAAACTTCGATCGATCAGGGAGTTCAGTCTATACCGGAAGGAAAAACAAAGCAAACATGGATTGATCACTTGACACAGGATCTGCACAAACCCTTTGTGGATGATATTGTGTTGGTGAGCAAAAGCGGAAAGCCCATGCATCGGGTGCCAGATTTGATTGATGTTTGGTTTGACAGCGGCGCCATGCCTTATGCGCAGTGGCATTATCCATTTGAAAATCAAGAAACTTTTAAACGACAATTCCCTGCTGATTTCATCGCGGAGGGTGTTGATCAGACCAGGGGTTGGTTTTATACGCTGCATGCGCTGAGTGTATTGCTATTTGATTCGGTTGCTTACAAAACCGTGGTGAGTAATGGATTGGTGTTGGATAAGAGCGGAAACAAGATGAGTAAGCGTTTGGGCAACGTGGTTGATCCGTTTAAAACGATCGATCAATATGGCGCGGATGCCACACGCTGGTATCTGATCACGAATGCTTCACCTTGGGATAGTTTGAAGTTTGATGAGGAAGGAATCAAAGAAGTGCAACGTAAATTCTTTGGAACATTATACAATACCTATCAGTTTTTCGCTTTGTATGCCAATGTGGATGGGTTCAATTATTCCATGACATCCATTCCGGTGAAAGAACGATCTGAAATGGATCAATGGATTTTATCTTGTTTGAATTCATTGGTAGAATCTGTAAAAGGTCATTTCGATGCGTATGAGCCCACCCAGGCTGGCAGGGCCATTGAAGAATTTGTTGATACACAACTGAGCAACTGGTATGTGAGATTGTGTCGTCGTCGTTTCTGGAAAGGGGAGTATGAGCATGATAAAATATGTGCTTATCAGACATTGTATGAATGTTTGGAAACGGTTAGTCAGTTGATGGCACCGATTGCCCCATTTTTTGCGGAGTGGTTATTTGATAATTTGAACAGGGTAACCGGAAGATACCAAGCAAGTTCGGTTCACCACACAGATTTCCCGGTGGCAGATCTCTCAAAAGTACAGGCTGAGCTAGAGGCGAGCATGCAAATTGCGCAGGATACCTGTTCATTGATATTGTCTATTCGTAAGAAAGTGAACATCAAGGTTCGTCAGCCGTTACAAAAAGTGACCATACCGGCGATGAATGAGGGGATGGCCAAACAT
>JBILCT010000089.1:0-5562 GCA_044353025.1 Ferruginibacter sp.
GGGTCAATTTTTTACTCAATGTATCACAAGAAAAAAGGAACGCCGGAATCCCTCTAATGACCTTGTACACGATTTCAAATATCATCCATATTACAAGCGGAGTTCTTTTACAAGGGAATTCCGATGCCACTATTCAATACTTATTGACTGATAGTCGCCGCCTCATACATCCTTCAAATACATTGTTTGTTTCCTTGACAGGTAAAGGAAGATCCGGCTTGGATTATTTAATTTCTTGTTATCAATCCGGTGTCCGAAATTTTTTGGTGAGTGAGAAAAATGATTCATTGTTCGCAGCGATGCCAGAGGCAAATATTGTTTGGGTGGAGCATTCTTTGAAAGCATTACAGCAACTTTCAGTCAGTCACAGAGCTCAATTTTCTTTGCCGGTCATTGGAATTACTGGTAGTAATGGTAAAACCATCATCAAAGAATGGCTATTTCAATTGTTGCATTCCAATTATCAAATCGTACGAAGTCCGAAAAGTTACAATTCGCAGATAGGCGTCCCATTAAGTGTGTGGCAAATCAATCCTACGCATAATTTGGGCATTTTTGAAGCCGGAATCTCCGAGGTTGGAGAGATGATTCAATTGGAGAAAATCATTCGCCCCAACATCGGAATTCTTTCACATATGGGAGATGCACATGCGTCCGGATTTGCAAGTTTCGCTCAAAAACTACAAGAGAAACTTTTGTTGTTTCGTGAATCTGAAATACTGATCTATGTTTCACAAAATTCACAAGTTGTTGATGAAGTAAAACATTTCAAACAAACAGTCAATAACAAGTTGAAATTATTTTCAATTGGAAAAAACGATCACGATGATGTCCGGGTTTTAAAGACTGACTCAGATGCTTTATCGACATCATTGAAAATCAAAGTAAATGATTCGATTGTTGATTTTCGATTGCCATTTTCAGACGCTGCTTCCGTGGAAAATGCAATGATCTGTATCGCTACATTGATATATCTGAATAAGTCGAACTCGTTTATTCAGGCCGGATTAGACGAATTGAAGCACTTAGAAATGCGACTAGAATTGAAGCAAGGGAATCACCAGTGCATCTTGATTAATGACAGTTACAGCAATGATCTGGATTCATTGCAAATCGCACTTGATTTTTTATCTCATCAAGCTTCACATTTCAACAAAACAATTGTATTGAGTGATTTCGCAGATGTAGGGTTATTAGATAAAAACGAATTCTATGCAGGCATAGCACAGTTGCTACATCAAAAAGGTGTTCAACGAATCATAGGAGTAGGCCCTGAATTGCTTTCACATGCAAAGTCATTTAAACAGATTCCTAATTTGCTGTTTTTTGAATCTACAGAAAAATTGATGCATTCGCTTGCTCAGATTGTCTTTAATCAGGAAGCAATACTGATCAAAGGAGCTCGGAAATTTCAGTTGGAAAAACTTTTGCATCATCTTGAACAGAAAAGACATGAAACCGTTTTGGAGATAGACCTCAATGCCATTCGAAACAACTTACGTAAATGCAGGGAATTGCTGCTTCCTGGCGTAAAGCTCATGGCAATGGTCAAAGCTTTTGGTTATGGCAGTGGCTCTTATGAAATCGCTGGCTTGCTCCAGTTTGAAGGGGTAGATTATTTGGCGGTTGCCTATGCGGATGAAGGTATAGAATTACGCAAAGCCGGCATTCAATTACCTATCCTGGTATTGAATCCTAACCCATCTGAATTTGAATGGTTAATTCAATATCACTTAGAGCCGGAGATTTACTCTATGCAACAATGGAAACAATGGGAATCTTTCGTACAAACTCAATCTGTAAATAATCATCCGATTCATATCAAACTCGATACCGGAATGCATCGTTTAGGTTTTCAACCCGAAGAGTTTAATGTTTGGATGGAGGCATTTCAAAAAAATCCATGTGCGCATATCCGTTCTGTTTTCTCACATCTGGTAGCGAGTGAAGATGAAAATGAAGATAGTTATACCAAACAGCAAGGGGAACAATTTTTCGCGATGGCTAGTCAGCTTGAACATACTATTGGCTATACGGTCATTAAACATCTTGGTAATTCCGCTGCAATTCATCGCCATCATGACCTTCAGTTTGATATGGTACGTTTTGGCATCGGATTGTATGGCATAGGAACTATGCCAGGGTTACAACCGGTAGCTACCTTAAAAACTACGATTTGCCAAATTAAACATCTGAAAAAGGGGGATACTGTGGGTTACAATAGAAAGGGTGTACTCATGAAAGATGGTCTTGTAGGAACGGTTCGTATTGGTTATGCAGATGGTTATCCACGCATTTTGGGGAACGGTAACGGATCAATGTGGGTCAACGGAAAAATGGCACCAGTTATTGGTAATGTTTGTATGGATATGACGATGCTGGATCTCACCGGGATAGATGCTAAAGAGGGCGATGAGGTAATCGTTTTTGGGGCTCATTGCCCGGTTGATCAGGTAGCTCAATGGGCAAATACCATTCCTTATGAAATTTTAGCAGGTATCGCACAAAGAGTTAAGCGTATTTATTTTGAATCCTGATTAAATACATCTGAAACAAGCATATTTCCTCATTTGCTTTTTTATCTTTGTTGCCTCATGAAAAAATCCCAGGTTATTCTGATTGTTTTTTTGGTTCTATTGCTAGACCAGATACTGAAGATTTATATCAAAACTACCTTCCCCCTACACACAGCAAAACCAGTTTTTGGATCCTGGTTTCAACTGTATTTTGTTGAAAATCCGGGGATGGCTTACGGTTGGAAATGGGGAGGGAATGCCGGAAAAATAGCATTGACCCTTTTCAGATTGGGTGCTGTTTCTTTTGGAGTTTATTATTTGCTTAAAATTATTCGGGAGCGTTACCACAAAGGATTTGTTTTCTGTGTCTCGCTCATTTTTGCAGGAGCTGTCGGAAATTTGATCGACAGCTGTTTTTACGGAATAATTTTCGATAAAGGGATGGTGTATAATTCACTTTTTAATGAATACATGGGCTATCAAGGTATTGCAGTATTCTCATCGACCGGATATGGTGCTGCTTTACAAGGGAATGTGGTTGACATGCTTTATTTTCCGCTCATCAAAGGTAATTTACCCCAATGGGTTCCTTTTTGGGGCGGAGAGTACATGGAGTTTTTTCAACCGGTATTTAATTTGGCGGATGCTGCCATCAGTGGTGGGGTAATTGCAATTATTGTTTTTCAGAAAAGGTTTTTTAAAGAAAAAACAACGGAAACGGAAATAAACCCCTCATAGTTCAAGTTCTATCTGTGAAAAAACGGTAATTTAGCTGCATATTTTTTAGTAGTGAATCTGCTTGAACGATTCCCTGCCATCAAATAAAAATTGAAATCTGAACTGATTTTCCAATAGTTCTAAATGAAATATACCTCAAATCATTTTTCAAATATGTATAAGCACTCCTTATTGCTGGCTATGATTTTTAGTTTGTTTTTGCTCACCTCATGTCAAAAAGAACTTACATGGTGCCTGGATTGTCCATCTACTGCCTATTTGGTAAAGGATTCTTTCGGTAATTGCGCTCCGATTGAAATTGGTGGAGATTACAAAAAAAACATTCGTACTAAACCTGGGTTCAATTTTGTAAAACTTTATGCCGATGTTGAATCTTCCGGTTCATTCAGTCTCAGAACAGACACTGTAAATGGCGTTCATTTTTTTACCCAAGGAAATTTTCCAAGTATAGGGCGTACTGAGTTTTATTTATACCCATCCGGAACACCGATCAATGGAGGTGTTTATGAGTATCATTTGAAACTAGATACAACAGAATGTGTATTCTCTATCAATTATTTGGAAGACTCTACCACATTATCTTACATCAGTGGTGTGATTGGAACTGATCCTTTCCGAACAATTTTTAATTTTCAGGCTACCGGAGGCTTAGGTGGTGCAAATAATTTATTGAGCTTTAGCGGAAATAAAACAGCCGGACCCAACCCTTCTTTCTTTCGGGCTCAAGTTCAATATCGATCTATTCAGTTGAATTATGATTACACGGTCAATCCAAGTAGCACAAATACCATTGACCTTCAAGCTACTTATCGGGATGATAATGGCAACGTTTATAAAGCTCAAACCTCTCCTCAAAATGTTGACAGTCCATTCACCATCCGTGTAACCAGACTCACCGCGGATCGCAGATATGGAACCTTCCAGGGTAATATGAAAAAGGAAGGAGGAACAGAAACAATTTATATCAAAGACGGGAAATTTGAATTTCCATTCTGATTTCCTTGAAATAAAGTATAAAAAAACGCTCCTTATCATGGGAGCGTTTTTTGTAGGATAGATTTTATATTTTTCCGACCATATCTTCAGGCTTTACCCATTCATCAAACTCTTCCGGGGTCAGATAATTCAGTTTCACGGCCATTTCTTTTAAAGTTGTGCCTTCTTTGTGTGCTTTCTGTGCGATTTCAGCCGCTTTGTAATAACCGATTTTTGTATTTAATGCGGTTACCAACATCAATGAATTGTCAACATGTTTCTTGATATTCGCTTCAATAGGTTCGATGCCAACAGCGCATTTATCATTGAATGAAACACAGCCATCACCAATCAGTCGAGCACTATGTAGAAAATTATATATCATCATGGGCTTGAAAACATTCAATTCAAAATGTCCGTTACATCCACCAATGTTAATAGCAACGTCATTTCCCAGCACCTGAGCCGCTATCATAGTTAATGCTTCACATTGAGTTGGATTCACTTTACCGGGCATAATTGAGGATCCGGGTTCATTATCCGGAATAAACAATTCACCAATACCACTGCGCGGGCCAGATGATAACATTCTAATATCATTGGCAATTTTCATTAGACTAACAGCGACCGTTTTAAGCGCTCCGTGGGCTTCAACAATTGCGTCGTGGGCAGCCAAAGCTTCGAACTTATTCTCTGCGGTAACAAATGGCAAGCCCGTTAGCGCTGCAATATGAGCGGCAACTCCTTCAGCATATCCATTCGGGGTGTTGATGCCGGTACCCACTGCCGTTCCACCTAAAGCTAACTCGCTTAAATGAGCCAGTGTATTTTTTATAGCTCTGAGCCCGTGGTTTAATTGTGAAACATAACCACTGAACTCTTGTCCTACAGTCAAGGGTGTGGCATCCATAAAATGGGTTCTTCCAATTTTTACCACAGACATGAATGCTTTGCTTTTAGCTTCCAGTGTATCCCGAAGTTTTTCAATGCCGGGAATCGTGCACTCAATCATGATCTTGTAAGCCGCAATGTGCATCGCAGTTGGAAAGGTGTCATTGCTGGATTGAGATTTATTCACATCATCATTTGGGTGAAGAAATTTTTCTTTGTCTTCCAAATGACCTCCCTGCATAACATGCCCGCGATAAGCGATCACCTCATTGACATTCATATTGCTTTGGGTTCCACTGCCGGTTTGCCATACTACCAATGGGAAGTATTCATCCAAATCGCCTCTTAGAATCTCATCGCAAACCTGACCAATCAAATTACATTTCTCATCACTTAAAACTCCTGCATCCCGGTTGGTTAATGCAGCCGCTTTTTTCAGATA
>JBILCT010000093.1:0-5442 GCA_044353025.1 Ferruginibacter sp.
GAAGAGAGAGTAGATGTTATTACCAACGATGATCAGCGTTTAGATGATTTATCAATGTATGATGCAATAGTACTCTCCCCCGGACCGGGATTACCGGAAGCGTCCGGACGATTAATGGATGTGATTACGCGCTATGCGACATCCAAAAAAATATTAGGGGTTTGTTTAGGGCATCAGGCCCTGGCTTTGCATTTTGGAGCCAAGCTGGAAAATCTGGATCAGGTTAAACACGGGGAATCAACGCCCATCCAGTTGTTGGTAGAAAACGATTCGTTATTTCATGGCATCACATTCCCGATGCAGGTTGGTCGTTATCATAGCTGGGTAGTCAGTAAACACGGACTCCCAATTTGTTTGTCTGTGACCACGAAGGATGAGTCCGGTAATATCATGAGCTTTCGTCATAAAAGCTTGGATATCCAGGCTGTACAGTTTCATCCGGAAAGTATTCTTACTCCCAATGGGAAACAATTGTTGTGGAATTGGCTTTTTGGTTAATTTAGATACATATTTATAAATCAATGAACTTCAAAGTTTGTGGCATAAAAGACGAAGCCATGCTCCATCAACTCGACAAGATGTTGGTGGATTATGCAGGTTTTTGCTTTGATGAAAATCGACCTGATCAGGATGGATTCGTTATTCAATCTGATACACTTCGATATGCAACATTAAACTTAATGAAAGTGGGTGTATTTCAGGATCAGCGAACAGACTTCATGGAGCATATCATGGAGGAATATGGTTTGAATATGATTCAGTTCAACGGGAAAGAATCCGTAAAAACTTGCAGGCAATTTTCTCAGCAATTTGAACTGATCAAGCGAATTAACATGGATGTCCCCATAACGAAGTCAATACAGGAACAGATGCATCTTTTTGATGAGGCTTGCGATTATTTTTTGTTTGATGTTCAATCATCGTCCAAGCAAGTCATTTTCGATCAGGTTTTCCCTCAACTACATATTGAAAAACCTTTTTTCATCGGTGGAGATCTGAAACCTTCAGATGCAGGTTTTTTTCATCAGTTTCAGCATCCAGACTTTTTTGGATTGGATTTGGGCACATGTTTCCTGCAAACAGACGGAAAGCCGGATACCGCTCGGATCATTACTTTCATGCGAGCAGTGAACCAGGTCGATAATTGATCTCTTGTATATTTGAGTGGATGGATGATTTGTTAAATATGTAATCCAAGTCAAATCGATTGGGAAAAAAAACAGAAAGGAGTTAATATTGCGTACCAAACACAAGGATCAAAAGTAAATGCCAGCTATATTTTTGATCTTAAACATAGACAATATCTCGGCCAATAACTTTAAAAAAAATAAACATGAAACCATTTTATCTGCTCATGATTGCGGGAATGAGTGTTTTGCAACCTTCCAACATACAAGCGCAATCAGCAGAAACTGCAACACCTGTGAAAACAGGCTTTATATTAAATGGTTTGGCGAATGGCTATGAAGATGGTGTTTCAGTGGATCTATTGAATGGGAATACTCGTCAACCTGAAATAACCACAACCGTTCAGAATGGAAAATTTGTTTTGTCAGGACGCGTAGAATCTCCAGACTTCAAACTCTTGACCATTAATAAGACTCAAATCCCACTGTTTCTAGACAATAGCCAGGTTGATATTACTCTGACAAAAGATCAACCGGAAAAAACCATCGTTACCGGTTCAACCACGCATGATGATTTTATGCAATTCAGTGCTTTGGCAAGGCCTTACGAATCTTTATTTCAGCAAACGCAGGGTGCAGATCCCGCAACCATGCAACAATGTATGAATGTATTGATGAATTTTTATAACAACAAGAGAAACTCTTACATTACGCCCTTGGCCATATTCCGAATTCATCAACTGACCGGAGACAATTCACTGCTAGAGAAATTGTTCAGTTCACTTTCACCGGAAATTCAACAATCTCCTTTGGGTGCGTATGTAGGACAGCAAGCAGCGGAAGCGCGCAGAGATCCTATGGGTAAGGTGATTGCTGATTTTACACAAAACGATGTGTATGGCAAACCGGTTTCCATCAAATCATTGCGTGGGAAGTATGTGCTGATTGATTTTTGGGCAAGTTGGTGCGGTCCTTGCCGTGCGGAGAATCCCAATGTGGTAGCGTCTTTCAACAAGTATAAAAACAAGAATTTTACAGTACTTGGAATTTCTTTGGATAAATCCAGAGAGAATTGGTTAGAAGCGATAAAAAAAGATGGATTGGTTTGGCAGCATCTCAGTGATTTAAAAGGTTGGGCCAATGAAGTATCGCAGCAATTCGGAATCAGTAGCATCCCTGCCAATTACCTGATTGATCCGAATGGTGTGGTTATCGCAAAAAATTTACGGGGAGAAGAGTTGGAAGCCAAGCTGAAAAGTCTGCTCAAATAATCTACACACAATTACGAATAAACGCTGTTCAGTTGTCTTTTGTACAATTGAACGGCGTTTTCCATTCCTAAATCAAGCGCATCACATATTAGGGCATGTCCAATGGAAACCTCCGATAAATGAGGTATCATTTGATGGAAGTAAGCCAGATTTTTCAAATCCAAATCATGTCCGGCATTGATGCCCATACCTAATTCATGGGCTTTTAGAGCTGCTTGTACATAGGGATTTATGGCCGATTCAGCTTGGCCATCCGCGAAATTGCGTGCATAAGATTCAGTATATAATTCGATACGGTCTGTACCGGTATATTTTGCCCCTTCAATCATATCAATCACCGGATCAACAAAAATGGAAACACGAATCCCAGCTTCTTTGAAAATAGAAATTGTATTTCTCAGATAATCTTGATGAGTGATGGTATCCCATCCATGATTGCTGGTGAGCTGACCGACAGCGTCGGGTACCAGGGTAACCTGTGCCGGTTTGGTTGCTAACACCAATGCAATAAATCTCTCTTCAATCGGGTTTCCTTCGATGTTCAATTCTGTGCATAGTTGCGTTTTAAGTAAATGCACATCGTCGTATCGGATATGCCGTTCGTCTGGTCTGGGATGAACGGTAATTCCATCTGCACCGAAACGTTCGATATCAAGTGCATGGCGAATCAGATCTGGGTTATTACCCCCACGAGCATTCCGTAAAGTGGCTATTTTATTGATGTTGACTGATAGTTTAGTCATGATTTTCTTTGTTTTTTGAGGGGAGCAATTGGAAAGCCGATCAAATCACGAATGACTACAGAAGCGGCTACCGATCCGAAGGTTGCCGGTAAATAGGAAATGGTTCCGTAGGCTGATTTTTTATAGTTTGTTCCATCGGTTAACATCAAAGATTCCTTGATGGGTTTCTCGGGTGAGAATACGGTTTTGATGCCTTTGTAGATATTGAATCGTTTCAGTTGTTTTCTTACTTGTTGCGCGAAAGGACAATTATAGGTTTCTGAGATGTCAACAACACGAAGTAGTGTCGGGTCTAGTTTTGCACCGGCGCCCATGCTGCTCACCATCGGAATGCCACTGGCATGTGCCATTCGAAGTAGGGTGAGTTTTGGGGTGACACTGTCTATGGCATCCACCAGGTAATCAGGTTGATGAAGTAATAGTTCTTCTACCATATCCGGATTGATGAATGATTTAATCACGTTCAGTTTCAGCTCCGGATTGATGGCCCGTAACCGTTCTGCCATAATATCCGCTTTTGAGATTCCGTGATTGGTGGCCAATGCCGGAAGTTGTCTGTTACGATTAGTAGGATCTACCACATCGCCATCCACGATGGTCATAGTTCCCACACCGCTTCTGCAAATAAATTCTGCGGCAAAAGAACCAACACCGCCCATTCCTACCACCATTACATGTTTTTGAGTGAGCAAACGAACAGAAGGTTCGCCAATCAGAAGAGAAGTACGTCCAAGCCAGCTGATATCATTCATCATAGTAATCAAAAGGAGATTTGAAAAAGTTGTGAAGCAAGCGATTGTATAGGTTTCAAAATCTGATCAATTGAGCTTTGACGTAACATCGCAGCTTGTTGATAGATCTGCAAAAGACTATGAGAACTGTTATCGGTTTCCAAGAAAAAACGATGATTAGGTATGGAAGCAAAGGTTTGAGCCATAGACGGATTGAACAATGATTTACCAAAGGAAAGATAATATCCAGCTGTTAATAGTTCATGAGCTATATCGGAATTATTATTGAACCCATGAAAAACCACCGGAAGGGTAAATCGTTCTTCTTTGAGCATAAACATCACTTCTCTGAAACTTCTAACACAATGGATGATTAGGGGTTTGCCTAGTGTTTGTGCTAAACGAATATGATCACGAAAAGCTTTTTCTTGTAGCGCAAAGGGGGTTTCACAAATCCGGTCCAATCCGCATTCCCCGATGGCGCGAATATTTTCTGAAGCAGCAATGATATTCAGTTCGGATAGTTGGGTGTGGTAGAGATCTTGTTTGAGATGCCAGGGATGAACGCCGGTAGAATAAAAATGATGGTTGCTGCCATGGGTAAAGGGCCAACTAAGATTGACCAGCGCCTGTTCATATTCACCTGGAAATTGATGGGTATGTAGATTGAAAAATTGCACGATTTATTTTGGACTTCAAAATTATCCAATTTTCTTCATAGGCGAGAACGACTTTAACCAGCAACCTACAAATTGTAACGTGGATGGTTGTTGAATATTGGGAGGATTAAGGGTTTAATGTTTAAGAGTTTTAGGTTGAATTTGTTTACGCGAAGAGAAGCTACGTTCAATTGGTTGAACTGTGATTTAACTGATGGAATGATGGGCTATGATGTGGCAAACTACTGGGCGATAATTTTCAAATAAACCATGATGTATTCAGAACGCCGATGTGCGGGTAGCCCGGAAAAACGGGCGGAGCATTTCGTTTTTCCTTGACTTTTTCTCCCTTTTTTGTCAAGAAAAAAGGGATGGTCTCCGCGGCCAAGAAGCGGGATAAAATTCACAAAGAGAAATATAATAATCGCGAGCAAGCTCAAATAAGAGCATCATGGTATTCATTCAATCATGTGCATCAAAGTTCAAGACAGCATGGATGATGATTAGGCACACAACTATGCGATAATTTTCAAATAAACCATGATGTTTCAGAACAGCGATGTGCGGGTAGCCCGGAAAAACGGGCGGAGCATTTCGTTTTTCCTTGACTTTTTCTCCCTTTTTTGTCAAGAAAAAAGGGATGGCCTCCGCGGCCAAGAAGCGGGAAGAAATTCACAAACAGAAATATAATAATCGCGAACAAGCTCAAATAAGAGCATCATGGTATTCATTCAATCATGTGCATCAAAGTTCAAGACAGCATGGACGATGATTTGGCCCACTACTATGCGATAATTTTCAAATAAACCATGATGTATTCAGAACAGCGATATGCGGGTAGCCCGGAAAAACGGGCGGCGCATTTCGTTTTTCCTTGACTTTTTCTCCCTTTTTTGTCAAGAAAAAAGGGA
>JBILCT010000094.1:0-5437 GCA_044353025.1 Ferruginibacter sp.
TATTGAAAGTAGCGACAATCGAAACTCCGCATAGCACAAAGAAGATCAGCGCGTAATATTCAGCAACATGACTTCCCACTTTTTGAATCTCCGAACCGTTGAGCAGAAAATAATACAATGTAGCCAATAAAGAGATGGCAATAAAAATCAGTGAGAATGGTCCAACATTCAGCATGTTGTTAAACGAAACTTTCAATAAAGGATGTCCGGATGCATACTCAGCAATATCAGCAGCCAAGATGCCAAGCACTCCAAGTATCGCAACCAGATGTGGAAGATTTTTGCTTTTGGAAAACACGCCCAAAAACATCATGCAAACACCCAGTATGGCGGTTAATATAATTGCGTTCATGTTGTTCGTTTTGTTGGATTATCGGATGGTGGTCAGCAATGTTTTTACTGCTTCGGAGGATAAATTAATCAATGGTTGAGGATGAACACCGAATATAAATATCATCATTACGATCAAAGAGAGTGCAATCCATTCACTGCATTGAATATCACTGATATGATGCGTATTTTCCTGTGCTGCCCCAAAGAATACCCGTTGAATCATTTTGAGTGTATATACTGCCGAGAAAATTACCCCCAACCCAGCAATAGCTGCCCAAATCGGATGATACTGGTATAACCCACCCAGTAACATGAATTCACCGATAAATCCGTTGGTCAATGGCAAAGCAATATTCGCGAAGGCGATGACAACCAAAAATATCGTGAGTACAGGTGCTACCTGGGCCAATCCGCCCAGCTGAGTCATTTTCTTTACACCGGTTTTGCGTTCGATGGCGTCTACGACCAACCACATCCCAATGATATTGATTCCGTGATTGAACATTTGAACCAATACACCTTGAACTGCTAATTCTTTCATACTAAAAAGCGCTGCACTCATCAATCCGATATGTGCAATGGAAGAATAAGCAATCAGTTTTTTTAAATTATCCTGTTTCATGGCGAGCCAACTTCCATAAACAATACCAATCACAGACAATGCGATGGCAACTTGTTTCCATGCGATTGAAGCTTCAGGGAACACCGGAATGAGCCAGCGAAAAACGCCAAACAATCCCATCTTAACCATCAATGCACTCATGACCATCGTAACAGAAGTAGGTGCCTGATCATAAGCATCCGGCTGCCAGGTATGAAAAGGAAAAATTGGCATCTTGATAGCGAATGCTAAAAAGAAGAGGGCAAATAAAGTTGTTTGTTCTTTCACACTGAGTGTAGCGTGATAGAATGAAGCCAGCGAGAATGAATGTGCCGCCACTGTTCCATCTTCATAAACGCGTGGACCGGTATGCATGTAAACATAAAGAATACCAATCAACATCAACAATGAGCCGGCAAAAGTGTATACGAAAAATTTGAAGGTGGCTTGAATGCGACGTTCTCCACCCCAGCGACTTGACAGGAAGTAAACCGGAATCAAAGCCAATTCCCAGAAGAAATAAAAAGTCATCGCATCTAAAGCCATGAAAACCCCCATCAATCCGGCTTGCGTAAGCATCATCAAACCATAAAAGCTGTTTGCTTTTTCAATCGTCTGATTTCTTGTTCCTAATAATACCAGCGGAAAAGATACAGCTGTTAGTAAAGTCAACAATCGACCCAAAGAATCGATGCCTATATAATAATTGGCACCGATGTATTTCAGCCAGATGTAATTCACATTGTTGTAGGTCAAATGTTTGTTGGGATCCGTAAAACATAAGCTGCTTAGCGAAACGCCAAGTACAATGAGTGAAAACACAAATGCCAATTCTCTGGATGTTTTTTGCGAACCGATTAAAAAACAGAGTACGCCACCTAATATAGGCAGCCAAATCAGCAAATCGGGGAAAGTGATGTATTGTCCCAAGGTATATTAGTTTAAAAACAATTGAATAAAGAATAAGGCGATCATGCCCAGAACCATCAATAACACATAGGTACCAACTTGACCGCTTTGCAACCAGCGAAGTTGGCGTGCACCGTATTGAACGGATTTGCCGACTCCATTTACCAATCCGTCGATCCCTTTTTCTTCAATGAATTTTTGAGCAAAACCAGCCATCCAATGAATCGGGCGTACAATGATGTTTTGATATAATTCATCGACATACCATTTATTTTCAAGGAAACGTGCTACTCCGGTAGCTTCAGGTTCAGTGCGATAATTTTTAAATCGGAACCATGCAAATCCAATTGAAATCAAGACCAATCCGGTAGATAATCCCATCAAAATATATTCCGTTTCGTGAGATAAATGTCCATGTGCAACCGGTATGACAGCAGATAAATAGGTTGCAAGGGAATGATGCCCACCCAACGCTTCGGGAATACCGATATAACCTCCTATGATACTGAGTACAGCGAGAATCATCAATGGTAAAGTCATTGAAAATGGACTTTCATGCAAATGATGCTCTTGATCATGCGTTCCACGGAAACTTCCACTGAATGTGATGAAATACAAACGGAACATGTAAAACGCGGTAAGTAAAGCAGTTGCTAACGCTAATGCATAAACGACAGGATTGTATTGAAATGCGCCGGCGAGAATTTCATCTTTGGAGAAGAACCCAGAAAGTCCTGGAATACCTGAAATTGCCAAACATCCAATCAGGAAAGTGAATCCGGTAATCTTCATGTGCTTTTGCAAACCGCCCATATTTCTAATATCCTGCTCACCACCCATGGCATGAATCACGGAACCGCTGCCCAGGAACATCAAGGCCTTGAAGAAGGCATGTGTCAGTACATGAAAAACGGCCGCTACATAATGACCTGTTCCCAATGCAAGGAACATGAAGCCCAACTGGCTTACAGTTGAATAAGCGAGTATCTTTTTAATGTCATGCTGACGGGTAGCAATGGTAGCAGCAAGAAATGCAGTAGCCAATCCAATCCATGTTATGATGGAGAGCGTATGCGGCGCCAATGTGAACAAGGCATTCGAACGTGCGATCAGATAAATTCCCGCGGTGACCATGGTAGCAGCATGAATGAGCGCACTCACGGGCGTAGGTCCGGCCATCGCATCCGGAAGCCAGGTAAATAAGGGAATCTGCGCACTTTTACCGGTGGCTCCAACGAACATGAGCAATGTGATACAAGTGATGTCGAAAGAAGAAAGTTTGGCCAAGGCCGCTGAGGTAAATACCTGATTATATTCCAGTGTTCCGATTTTTGCCATCAACCAGAACATTGCTAATAAAAATCCTAGGTCGCCAATGCGGTTCATGATAAAAGCCTTATTGGCTGCGTCGGTATAAGCATTGTTCTTAAACCAATATCCTATCAATAAATAAGAACATAATCCAACGCCTTCCCATCCTACAAACAGCAGTAAGAAATTTCCTCCCATTACCAAGAGCAACATGGAGAAAACAAATAGATTCAAGTAGGCGAAATATTTTGCAAAATCCGGGGCAGATTCATCTTTCATGTATGCTGTAGAATACAGGTGAATCAAAAAACCTACACCGGTGATGATGAGTAGAAAGAGTCTGGTTAAAGCATCCAATTGGAAAGTGATAGACACCGAGAACGCTTTGGTTTGAATGAGATTGGCATAATGTATACGTTCTGAAACATCGGCCGGCATTTGCATAAACAATCCCAAACTAATCAGGAAAGCGGTCAATACGGTCAGGGATCCAATGGTTCCGGAAACAGCATGTGACCATTTTTTTCTGCCTAATCCGTTTAACAGAAATCCAATCAGTGGCAGAATGGGAATGAGAAATGCGTATGGTAAAAGGTTCATCATAATCAGGTTGTAATCTTAAAAGATTGAATCAATGTTTGAGTCGGTTGAGGAAATTGACATCCACGTTATGCACGTTTCTGAACATCATCACAATGATGGCTAGTCCAACACTCACTTCCGCTGCAGCAACCACCATAATGAAGAAAACGAATATCTGGGCATCACTGGCAAAACTTGGAGATGCTTTGGCAACAGGACTCAGTGCATGCATATTGGAGAATGCAACCAATAAAAGATTTACCGCGTTCAACATCAGCTCAATGCACAAAAAGATGATGATAGCGTTGCGGCGTGTAAGCACTCCCGTTACCCCGATGGAAAACAGTAGCAAAGAAAGTGCGATGTATGCTTTAATGTCCATGTTTTAGTATTGGTGGATATTTTATTGAATTTCTTTTTTTCCGATGATTACAGCTCCGATCATCGCGCTTAAAAAAAGCACGCTGCTGATTTCAAAGGGGAGTACGTAATTTTTGAAAAGGTTCATGCCAAGCACCTTGACCAGTCCGGCCTCTCCCCCATTGGTTTGAACCAATTGTTCAACATCCATGCGTTGTACCACAGATACAAGTATCAATAATAATGTTCCACCTGTAATCACCCCTGCAAGTTGCATTCGTTTATTTCTAACAGGTTCTGTTTCGGCATTGAGGTTCATGAGCATCACCACAAAAAGGAAAAGTACCATGATGGCCCCTGCGTAAACGATGATGTTTACAATGGCCAAGAACTGTGCGTTGAGTAAAATGTAGTGTCCCGATATCGCAAAGAATACTAAAATCAGCCATAGTACACTGTGCACAGGATTTTTACTGAATATCATCATCAGTGCACTGCCAATGGCAAGCAATGAAAGTAAAATAAAAGCAATGGTAGTTGGATTCATGCAGTTAGAATAAACAGTTAGGATTTAGCGCGATTTCCCAATGCCTTTTGGTAGGCTTCAGGATTTTCTTTCGGGTGAGGAATCAATAGTTCTTGCTTGTTATACACAAACTGCTTTCGCTGATAATCAGCGGGAGCAAAAGTTTCACTCAGATATATCGCGTCTTTCGGACAAGCCTCTTCGCAAAGTCCACAGAAAATACAACGCAACATATTGATCTCGTATTTCGCAGCGTATTTTTCTTCGCGATAAAGGTTTTCTTCTCCGTCTTTTCGCTCAGCCGCCTCCATGGTAATGGCTTCTGCCGGACAAGCCACAGCACACAATCCACAAGCCGTGCAGTTCTCACGCCCCTCTTCATCTCTATTCAAAATTTGCATACCACGAAAAACCGGACTAAACGGACGTTGTTTTTCCGGATAATTGATGGTTGCTTTCTTTTTGAACATGTGCTTGAAGGTGATCATCATCCCCTGAATGATAGCAGGCAGGTATAGTCGCTCCGAAAAACTCATTGGTTTTCGACTTACTGCTTTAGACCTTGATGTTAGCATCTCCATATCTTATTCTCTTTATGTTTTGATTGTTCATTGCTGAACAGTCTTTGATTTTTATTTATTGAACCACAACACCGCACCACCTGTGGCCAGCATGTTGAAAAGCGCCAACGGAATCAGTATACGCCATCCCAGATGCATCAATTGATCATAGCGAAAACGCGGGATGGTCCAGCGCACCCACATGAACAGGAAGATGAAAAATAAAATCTTTGTCATCAGCGCCACAATACCTAC
>JBILCT010000095.1:0-5436 GCA_044353025.1 Ferruginibacter sp.
GTGGAATCGATTTTGTTTGGAGCTTCCTCCAAAGGAAATATCGCACAAACGATCTCATACATTCATGAATTTGATGCCAAATACAAACACTAATCACATGATCATTACCCTTGTAGCAGGTGCTCGTCCGAACTTTATGAAAATTGCACCCATCATTCATGCCATTCACCGTGCACAAAAAAATGGTGCCTCTGTCAACTATCGCTTGGTTCATACCGGACAGCATTACGATAAAGCCATGAGTGGAGATTTTTTCGAACAGCTTTCGATTCCTGAACCTCATGCAAATTTGGCCTGTGGTGGCGGATCTCAAGCCATACAAACTGCATCTATTCTTGTAAAGTTTGAAGAAGAGCTTTCCGTACATCGACCCGACTTGGTTTTGGTAGTTGGTGATGTTACTTCAACGATGGCTTGTACACTGGCAGCCAAAAAAATGGGAATTGATGTTGCTCATGTGGAAGCAGGTATTCGCTCCGGTGATATGAGCATGCCGGAAGAAATCAATAGAATTGTTACAGACTCAATTTGTGATCATTATTTCACCACCAGTGAAACAGCCAATGAACAACTCCGAAAACAGCAGGTGTCAGATCAAAACATTCATTTTGTTGGAAACACGATGATCGATACATTGTTGGCACAGTTACCAAACATATGTAAACCAGTTTCATTTGATCAATGGTTGGGAACCCATCAAGAATATTTTCTCTTGACTTTACACCGTCCGTCCAATGTTGATGACCCAATAAAATTACAAACCATATTGAGCGCCATTGAAAAATCAACACAGCCTATCCCAATCCTATTTCCGGTTCATCCGAGAACCCGACAAGTGCTGGAAAAACTCAAGACTCAATATCCAAATATGGTCTTAATTGAACCACAGGGATATCTGCAGTTCATTTATTTAGTAAAGCATGCAAAAGGAATCATTACAGATTCTGGAGGAATTACCGAAGAGGCTACTGTTTTACATGTACCATGCTTGACCATGCGAAACAGCACAGAGCGACCAGAAACCGTTACCATGGGAACCAATGAATTGATCGGAGATGACTTAGAATTGTTGAGTACTTCCTTGGAAAAAATTAAAACTGGATTATGGAAGTCCGGTGATATTCCACCGCTTTGGGATGGAAAAACAGCCGAAAGAATTGTTGAAATTCTGATAAAGTCATACCATTAATCAGCAAAACATGAATAAACAATTCAAAAGATACTTACAGGGGACTTTGATTATCATGGATTTAGCCATGCTGATCGGTGTATTCATGGTTTTAAGGAGCTTATTCAGAGATCGGATTCCGATGGATTATAATTCATCTTATTTATTTTTCTTGGTATTTAGTGTTGTTGTTTGGTTGTTGGCCAGTTTCTTCAATGGGAGCTATACCGAAAAAGTAATTCTTCAATTTGAAACTTTTACCAAACGTACAGTGCAGGTTTACTTGCTTTCTATGGTTCTGGTATTGATTTATCTTTTTTTCTTGAGAGATATCATTATTTCCCGTTTATTTATTGTTCTGTTTGTTTCATTTTTTGGTATCGGCCTAACGATCAACCGATTTTTTTATGTAGGCATTCGAAACTACATGAAAAGAAAAGATACTTTGTTCAATAAAGTAGTCATTTTAGGATACAATGAAACCGCATTAAAGCTCGCCACATACTTTGAACAAGAATCAATCAATACGCAATTGCTGGGTTTCATAGAGGATGAAAAAAATGTGCGAGAATTATCACCTTATCCAATTATATCGGATTTTAAAAATATCATACAGGTTGCCAAGGACATGGATGTTCAGGAAATTTATTCTACCATTACACCAGAACAAAATTATTTTATTTATGACTTGATGAATCAGGCTGAGCAAGCATGCATACGTTTCAAGGTAGTTCCTAATCTGGCCTATTTTTTCAGTCGACCTGTTGTTGTCGATTATATCCGAGATCTGCCTGTACTTTCTTTAAGAAGTGAGCCTTTGGAAGATGTAGGAAATCGATTTAAAAAACGGATACTGGATATCAGCATCAGTCTTCTGGTCGTATTATTAGTGTTGTCGTGGATGATACCTATTATCGGCTTGCTCATTTTTATTGAATCAAGAGGTCCGATTTTTTTCAAACAAATAAGAACTGGAAAAAACAATCAGCCATTTTCTTGCCTAAAATTCAGAAGCATGCGGCCCAACAAGGATGCCGATGCGGTTCAAGCAACCAAAAATGATCAACGTGTAACAAGAATTGGCAGAATTCTTCGCAAAACCAGTTTAGATGAATTTCCTCAATTCATCAATGTATTAAAAGGTGAAATGAGTTTGGTTGGACCTCGTCCACATATGGTAAAACATACTGATGATTATTCAAAAATTGTCGAGCAATATATGATTCGACATTTTGTAAAACCTGGGATTACCGGTTGGGCGCAGGTGAATGGCTACCGAGGAGAAATTACTGAACCCAAGCATATTAAATTACGTGTTCAGAATGATCTTTGGTATTTGGAAAACTGGAATATTTGGCTGGATATCCGAATCATGTTCATGACTGTTTACACCATTTTTCGTGGCGACAAAAATGCATTCTAAAAATTTACACGTATCTTGAATGGCATAGTTCATGGACTTCTATTAACTAGAAACAAACTGATCAGGCAGCTAACAAAATGAAATTAATCAATTCGGATTTCGTTTACAGTAATCAAAGACAAGGTTGGATAGATTATGACCGGGGAATCAGTATCATTTTGGTTACATACAGACATGTTTTTGAAAGTCTGAATCATGCAGGATTCGATTTGGAAGCCTATCCATTTCTTGGATATATAAATGTTTTTTTCTTTGGATTTCGGATGCCACTCTTCTTTATTGCTTCAGGTATTTTCATTAGAAATGGCATCAAAAGTTATCAGTTGAAGGGCTATTTGGGCAACCGGATAAAAACGATTTTATATCCCATGTTGCTTTGGGGAATCATACAGATTTCGTTGCAAATTATTTTCTCAGATTATACCAATTCGGCTGACTCCATAAATTACAAGACCTATATTTACCTGATAACTGACCCAAGAGTTACCGGTCAATTCTGGTATTTGAATGCCCTGTTTTTTGTTGGAGTCATTTATGCTTTCACTTCTGTCAAATTTCATTTCAATGCCTTAAATCAACTTGGAGTTGGATTGATATTATATTCCATATCAGCCTACATACATCGATTAGATATTGATCTGGGAGCGATCAATGATGTGTTGAAATACTATTTATTTTTTTCGATTGGTGATGCGATTTCGAAATATATTATGCAAGAACAGGCCAAACAGTGGCTGACTTCTCCCAAAGTCATGTTCACTTTGATAGCGGGATTTATCATTAACCAATATTTCTTCACCCGAATGAATTTGGCTGCTGGAACAAGTTATCATATCGAAAACCAATGGCCTCTCTTTTTTTTATTGGTAGCTTTAACTGGTTGTGCACTATCTCTTTCAATATCGTTCAAGCTCACAGAAATTAGAAGATTAAAATTCCTTCGAGTTATTGGATATAATTCAGTACACATCTACTGTATGCAAATTATCATCATGTCTGCTGCAAGGGTTGTATGTTCAAAATTTTTTCACTTGAATAATCCTATCCTGCTAACATTGTTTATGTTAACTGCAGGAATTATGATTCCTATTTTCATTTACAATATTTGCTTACGAATGCAAATGTGGTGGTGGTTCACCTTGAAAAAGCCTAAGGCTGAATTAGAATTTATCCGAAAGGATTAAAGCAATTTCACCCACTTTTCAAAAGAACTACTCAAGCCCGATTTGCTTTTTCCACGAATCAGATACATGCCAGGCTGCCATTGAATTCCATATGATTCCCCCTGGTTGAATGCTGTTAGCATGATTCTTTTCCCTCTAATATCATACGCTTCAATTTCATCAAGAATTAACCTTGAACTTGGTTTGATAAAAAAAGAATGATTAGATGGATTGGGAAACAAAACGAGTTGTGCTGAATTATCATGGGTTGACTCACGCGCTTTTTTTGCGCAGATTACATTACTGGCCAAAATAGTCACTGAAGTGGACGAAACAGACCCCAAAGAATCTTTCACAGAAACGGTATATGTACCCGGACCTAATGAGGTAAAAATATTACTTCTACCGAATGCAAAACTGTTGATTTTATAAACATATGGAGGTTTACCACCTAAAGCCCCGCAGGTAATTGTACCATTCCATACCCAACGACAAGTATTGTTGGTGTAGGAGAGAATATTTATTTTAACCGGCTGAAAAATTGAGATCGTTTTCGTAAGTGTACAACCCAAAGAATCCTTAAGGGTGATTGAAAATTCACCGGCACTTACAGCACTGAAAATATTACCGGTTTGAAAAGCTCCATTATTCAACCTATAAGTGTAAGGGGGCCTACCACCAGAAACACCACTTACAGTAATACTCGTAGTTCCACCATAAACAGCTATCGAACCTGAACTAACCGTAGCTGCTAATAAATTGGGCTCCGAAACTACGATGGTTACTGATTTTGTTTGACCGGCAGAGTCTGTAATGGTGAAATTATATGTTCCCGCATTTCTGGGAAAGGACCCTGTACCAGTGTAAGGTGGAATTCCTCCGGTAGCAGAAATATTTATGCTCGTTGATCCACCTTTGCATATGATTGGTAAAAAGCTTGAGTTTACATTCAAAACTGGTAAAACCGGTGGTTCAATGGTAATCAACTTTGAGAGTATACAAGCATTGGTGTCTTTGAGTGAAATCGTATAGTTTCCAGGAACGATATTATTAAACACGGAGGAAGATTGATATGAACCTCCATTCAACGAATAGCTGTATGGTGGTTTACCCCCGTTTGCAAATAATGAAACTTGGGTAGTACCACCAAAATTTTGAATGCGCGGATACGCATAGTTCAAGGTGATTGAATCTGGTTGACTCAATATAATTTCAACAGTTCTACTGACCCCATTGGAATCTTTGATGATGAAAGTTTGTCTGCCTGCAAATCTTAAAAATGTACCTACACCAATATAAGGAGGAGTTCCACCTGAAGCATCTATACGAATGATAGCCTGACCTCCATTACAACGAATCGAATCTGTACAAGCATTGGAGTCTAAAACTTGAATGTTATATAAGCCTGCACGGACAGAATTGAATATTGCATTGTTTTGAAAGACCCCACCATTGAGTTGATATCGATAAGGTGAACGACCATTCATTACCGAAACATTAATTGTAGTTATGCTGTCAAATTCAATAATTCTGTTGAAAGAGGTATTGGCAATCATTGCCAAGGGCTGAGTGAGATTCACCGTTGTGTTCACTTGGGTTCCCATGGCATCTCTGATTGTGAAAACATGCATTCCGGCTGCGCGTCTGAAATTACCAACGCCTGTATAAGGTGGTACCCCTCC
>JBILCT010000096.1:0-5427 GCA_044353025.1 Ferruginibacter sp.
CATCAAACGCATTGTTGGTACCGGAATACCGGTGATGGGTCATTTGGGTTTAACTCCACAAAGTATTTACCAGTTTGGCACATACAATGTGAGAGCAAAAGAAGAAGCAGAAGCAGAAAAACTGAAAAAAGATGCCTTGTTATTACAGGAAGCCGGTTGCTTTGCCATTGTTCTGGAAAAAATACCAGCATCATTAGCCAAAACAGTTTCCGAAAGCCTACATATCCCAACCATTGGTATTGGTGCTGGTCCACATTGCAACGGACAAGTATTAGTCATGCACGATATGCTGGGCATCAACAATGAATTCAAACCTCGTTTTTTGCGTCAATACTTGAACCTCAGCGAACAAATCAATCAAGCAGTCACAAACTACATTGATGATATCAAAACTGGAAACTTCCCGAACGAACAGGAACAGTATTGATCAGTTGAACAACAATCGTTTTTTTTAACCTTTTCATCAGGTATTCTCACCTAATTTTGCTGACAACCAAACTAATACAGTCAGCTTATGAAAAAAATTATTTTCATAATTTTTTCGGGTCTATTCTTGACAGATATTCAAGCACAAACAGATACTACCTACAAACAATTGGATGAAGTAAATATCACCAATTGCCGTACGGGCTTACAATCCAATCAACAAACGGGTAAACAGATCTCAATAATCGATGGTCATCTCTTTCAAAAAAGAGCTGCACTGAGTATTGATGATCTCTTAAAATTTGAAGCTGGGGTTGAAATTCAGCAACGCGGACCGGCAGGTTCTCAAGCAGATATTATCATCCGTGGTTCCACGTTTCAACAAGTTTTAGTTTTGATTGATGGAGTTAAACTGAATGATCCCATTACCGGACATTTTTCCGGATATATCCCCATCCCACCCTCCGAAATTGAGCGCATTGAAATACTCAAGGGACCTGCTGCAGCTATTTACGGAGCCGAGGCCGTGGGTGGCGTTATTAATATCATCACCAAAACTTTCTTCCGAACCAGCAGTACTCCCGAACAAAAATTTTACATCAACCGAGCATTTGGCGAATATGGTTTGAACCAATGGCAAGCCGGTGCACGCGTTGTAAGAAAAGGATTTACTGCTTCAGCCGGACTGATCTCCAATGAAACTTCCGGACAGTTGTTGAGAGGTAACAACCGCGGATATTTTGAAAACCGAACATTCACCTTGGCCCTGAGTGTTCCATTGAGTAAAACATGGACCGCTTCCTGGAGAGGAAGCTATGATAAGCGTGACTTTGCTGCGCAGAATTTCTATACGACATTCTCCAGTGATACCGCTACAGAAAAAGTAAGCGGGTTATGGAATCAACTCAGATTACGTCATAACGGAAACGGATACGCGAATCAATTCGACCTGATGTATAAACAATCCAGGGACGAATATCTTTACAATCCTGTTTCCACTGCCAATGAAAATGAATCCGGACTTTGGGTATTCAATTATTTATACACCAACACCCGCATCAAAAACCTGACTTGGCAATATGGTGCTTATTTTGAGCGCAGAACCATCACATCGAACGACCGAGGAAATCACCAAACCGATCATGGCGCTGCATTTACAAATGCCACCTGGAATTTGAAACAATGGAGTATCAATCCGGGTTTGCGTTTTGTAGCAGACCAGAATTATGGAAACGACTTTCTGCCTCAATTAAACCTCGCCTACCTTACTAAAAACCAACGAGTGAATTTCAGAGGAGGAATCGGGAAAGCCATCCGCGCCGCTGATTTCACAGAGCGTTTCAACAATTACAACAAATCCATCGTTCGTGGAGGTAGCATCGGAAATCCTGATCTGGTAGCAGAATCCTCCTGGAATTATGAATTGGGGAGTGATATTCGATTCAAAGGTCTAAAAGCAGGCATAACAGGTTTCATTCGTGACCAATCGAAAGTAATTGATTTCGTGCCAACGGCATACAGTGCCATTCCACGCAATTTCAATTTAGACAGCACCAAAAAATTCGCATACGCTCAAAACGTAAAAACAGTGAGTGTGAAAGGAATTGAATTGTCGTTGAGCTATATGCATCGTTGGGATGATCAACGCAGTGTGATGTTCAGCAGTTCTGCTCAATGGCTAGATGCTGTCACCAGTGATTCCGTTCCCTCATTCTACATTCTATCCCACGCTAAATTCTTGTTGCAAAACAATATTCAACTGACCTGGAAAAAATGGGACTGTTCAATCAACACATTGTACAAACAAAGAAATGCCACACAAGCTTCTGGCATCAATGCCATTCAAGGAACAGACTACTTCTTGGTCAATGGTAGAATTCAATATCGTATCGGAGATATTGGAATTTATGCGGCTGTTCAGAATATCGGGAATATTCAATATTCAGACTTATTAGGAAGTCGTATGCCCGGAAGATGGACCAGCATTGGATTTCAGGCTAATTTCTAATCAAAAAAACGAACATATAAACATACAAACATGGAATTTTTAAAAGCACTTCATTTAAAAGCAAACAACACGGGCGTATCAACCGGGTCAACTTGGTACAAAACCAAACTTCCTTCCATCGATTCTTATTCTCCGGTAGATGGTCAGAAAATCGGATCGGTGAGCGTGACGGATGAGGCAACTTATCAGACGGTGGTGGCGAAAGCAGAAGAAGCATTTAAACAGTGGAGGGTATGGCCAGCTCCCAAACGCGGAGAAGTCGTTCGTCAGATCG
This sequence comes from Ferruginibacter sp., assembly GCA_044353025.1. GTDB lineage: Bacteria > Bacteroidota > Bacteroidia > Chitinophagales > Chitinophagaceae > Ferruginibacter. The sequence goes on from JBILCT010000096.1 coordinate 2,709, forward strand.
GAGAAGAACTCAGAAAATATAAGGAGCCATTGGGCAAATTGGTGAGTTACGAGATGGGTAAGAGTTTGCAGGAAGGCTTGGGAGAGGTCCAGGAAATGATTGACATCTGCGATTTCGCCGTTGGCCTCTCTCGTCAATTACACGGATTAACCATGCATAGTGAGCGACCGGGGCATCGTATGTACGAACAATATCATCCGCTGGGTATAGTGGGCATTATCTCCGCATTTAATTTCCCCGTAGCTGTATGGAGCTGGAACACCATGTTGGCATGGGTTTGCGGCGATGTTTGCATTTGGAAACCCAGCGAAAAAACGCCTTTGTGCGGAGTTGCTTGTCAATGGATCATTGAAAAAGTATTCAAGAAAAACCAGGTTCCTGAAGGAGTTAGCTGTTTAATTACCGGAGGTAGAGAAGTTGGAGAATGGATGTCGAATGACACTCGCGTCCCACTCGTTTCTGCTACTGGTAGCACCAGAATGGGTAAGTCGGTAGCGGCTGCAGTCGGACAAAGACTGGGAAGATCATTACTTGAATTGGGAGGAAACAATGCCATCATCATCTCTCAACATGCGGATCTGAACATTGCTTTGACAGCTGCTGTATTCGGTGCTGTAGGAACAGCCGGTCAGCGTTGCACTACCACCCGTAGACTCATCATTCATGAAAAAATTTACAACAGCGTAAAAGCAAAATTGGTAAACGCATACGGACAACTTCGTATCGGAAATCCATTGAATGAAAAAAATCATGTTGGTCCACTGATTGATCGTGATGCAGTCAACCAATATTTGCTGTCTATTGACGCCTGTAAAAAACAAGGCGGTAAATTTGTAGTGGAAGGTGGTGTGCTGAAAGGAAGAGGATATGAAAGTGGATGTTATGTAAAGCCATGTATAGCCGAAGCATCCAATCACTTCCCGATTGTACAGCATGAAACATTTGCGCCCATACTTTATATCATGAAATATAAAACCATGGATGAAGCCATTGCGTTACAAAATGGCGTTCCACAGGGGCTTTCATCATCTGTCATCACCACCAATTTATTGGAAGCTGAAAAATTCCTTTCACATGCAGGCAGTGATTGCGGAATTGCCAATGTGAACATCGGAACCTCTGGAGCTGAAATAGGTGGAGCGTTCGGTGGGGAGAAAGAAACAGGTGGAGGCCGTGAAAGTGGAAGCGATGCATGGAAAGTTTATATGCGTCGTCAGACCAATACCATTAATTATACTGATAAGCTTCCCTTGGCTCAAGGGATCAAATTTGATTTGTAAATCTTCAAAATAAACATTCACTAAAAATTAAAACATGCATAAACACATTCTCTTTTTTTGTGCGAGTTTGATGATCTCAGGTAGCATCATCGCCCAATCTGCTGAAACTTCTGAAAAGAAAGCGCCGAACGGCTGGCATTTACAGGACCCATTATCTGATGGATATAATGGGATAAGTCTGGATAAAGCCTACGAATTTTTAAGTTCAAAAAAAATGAAGGCTAAGCGTGTCGTGGTTGCCGTTATTGATAGCGGCGTCGACACAACACATGAAGACCTCAAACCGGTTTTCTGGGTAAACAAAAAAGAAATTCCGGGAAATGGTAAAGATGATGACAAAAACGGCTACATCGATGATATCCATGGATGGAATTTCATTGGTGGAAGGGATGGTCGGAATGTAAAAGAAGACTCTTACGAAGGTGCAAGGGTTTATCATGCATTGAAGACGATTTGGGATGGGAAAATGATTGATGAATCAAAGCTGAGTGAAGCAGATAAAAAGTCCTACCAGACTTATTTGCGCGCCAAAGCCAAAGTGGTGGACGGAGTAGACCAATCGCAAATTTCATTCATGAAATCCATGTATGAAAGTATGAAAAAAGGTGATTCAGTACTCCGCGTTGAATTAGGAAAAGAAGAATACAGCGCAAAGGATTTACAGAGTCACACTACCACGAACTCAGCGGCAAAATCTACCCGTGGAATGATCTTAAGCATCGCCAAAGGCAATGACAGCTATGATATCACAAATCAGCAACTCATTGATGAACTTGTCAAAGAAATTGGCAAAGCCAATGTTGCCAGTGAGCCACCAACTCCCTACCGTAAAAACATCGTGGGAGATGATGAAACGAATATCAAAGATCGTTCATACGGGAACAATGATTTGATGGCTTCTACCCCATTCCACGGTACACACTGCGCAGGAATCATAGGTGCCGCAAGAAAAAATGAATTGGGAATTGATGGTGTAGCCGACAATGTTTCATTGATGATTCTACGTGCCGTTCCGGATGGAGATGAGCATGATAAAGATATTGCTTTGGCCATTCGTTACGCAGTAGACAACGGGGCCAATATTATCAGTATGAGTTTTGGAAAAGATTTTTCTCCGGAGAAAAAATGGGTGGATGATGCTTTCAAATATGCTGAAAAGAACAATGTATTATTGGTTCATGCGGCAGGAAATGATTCTAAAAACATCGACTCAGCATTTAATTTCCCGAATCCTGTTTTTGAAGATGGAAGCGAACGTGCTTCAAATGTGATTACCGTGGGAGCAAGTGGCGACAAGAAAAATGGAGGATACACCGCTTCTTTCAGTAATTATGGTCAATCGGAAGTGGATGTATTTGCACCGGGTGTGAGTATTTATTCTACCATTCCTGGAGGCAATACTTACGGAAATGCAAGTGGTACGAGTATGGCATGTCCGG
>JBILCT010000097.1:0-5423 GCA_044353025.1 Ferruginibacter sp.
CGTGGAAGCGTTTACCGCCAACTATCATCATGCAGAATCCATAGAGTTTGAGGATTCCGGCGTTGTTGTTTGCAGGTTTTACAATGGGGCCATGGGTACGATCAATTATACCGTCAATGCATTTGAAAAAAATATGGAGGGATCGCTCACGCTGTTCGGAGAAAAGGGCACGGTTAAAATAGGCGGACAATATCTTAATGAATTAGAATATCAATCGATTGATGGAATTTCTATTACTGATTTACCACCCGGTAATCCTCCAAATAACTATGGCAAGTATTTCGGATCCATGAGTAATCACGACAAAGTTTATCAAAATGTTGTGGAGGTTTTACAAGACGGAGGGGTTATTGCAACCAATGGATATGAGGGCTTGAAAACCATTGAAATTATAGACCGTATTTACACTGAGGCAACTCCATTAAACTGATAAATATGCAGCATTATCGTTTGTTTGAATGTGCAATCAAAGAGGATGTTCAATTTGGAGCGGATGTAAAAATTGTCAGTCCGGTGAATTTGTATGGATGCAGTTTCGGAAATCATTGCTTCATAGGTCCATTTGTGGAGGTTCAAAAAAAAGTGAAGGTCGGAGACCGTACAAAAATTCAAAGCCACAGTTTCATTTGTGAGCTTGTAGAGATCGGATCAGATTGTTTCATTGGACATGGAGTAATGTTTATCAATGATCTTTTTTCAAGCGGTGGTCCAGCTGGAGGAGATCAATCAAAATGGAAATCAACTTTTATTGGCAATCACGTTTCCATCGGTAGCAATGCCACCATTTTGCCGGTTCGAATTTGCGATCATGTGGTCATTGGTGCAGGGGCGGTGGTAACAAAGAATATAGATAAACCCGGAATATATGCCGGTAATCCGGCTAAATTGATCAGAACAATTTCGGTTAAATAACCAACTATGCAAGTACCCTTTGTTGATCTTTTTGCTCAATACCAAACCATTCAATCGGTAATAGATAAATCCATTGCCGATAGTATTCGTAATACCTCTTTTATAGGTGGTAAACCAGTACGTGATTTTGAAAAGGCTTTTGCGGATTACCTCGGAATAAAGCATGTGATCGGTTGTGCCAATGGAACTGATTCGCTGGAAATCATCATGCAGGCGATGGGCATTGGGGCCGGCGATGAAGTAATTGTTCCTGCGCATTCCTGGATCAGCACTTCTGAATCTGTTTCAGCAATCGGTGCGCGTCCTGTTTTTGTAGATACTGAATCCGAATTTTTTACCATAGATGTGCGTTTGATTGAGGCGGCGATTACCACAAAAACCAAAGCGATCATCCCGGTGCATCTTTATGGTCATCCGGCTGATATGCCGGCAATTAACTCCATTGCGCAAAAATTTAATTTACGGGTGATTGAAGATTGTGCGCAATCGCATGGTGCCATGATCGGTGATCAAATGGTGGGGAGTTTTGGAGATGCAGCTAGCTTTAGTTTTTATCCTGGAAAAAATCTGGGAGCCTATGGTGATGCCGGTGCCATGGTCACCAACGATGATGCATTGGCAGAAAAGGTCCGAATGATTGCAAATCATGGTCAACTTACCAAGCATCATCATAAAATGGAAGGGAGAAACAGTCGTTTAGATGGACTTCAAGCGGCTATTCTTTCTGCTAAATTGCCTTACCTTAATCAATGGACTGAATGGCGCATACAGCATGCAAAAGTGTATAGCGACCTTTTGGCTGATTCCGGAATCGTTTTGCCATCTGTAAAGCCGGGTTATAAGCACGTTTTTCATCTTTATGTGATTCGAACAGAAAAAAGAGATTATTTGAAAGAGAAACTCAGCGAATTCGGTATCGAAACAGCCATCCATTATCCTACAGCACTTCCTTTTTTAGCGTGTTATTCGAACAGGAATCCACGCGTAGAAGATTTTCCGGTTGCACATTTCAATCAATCAAAAATCTTGTCAATCCCCATGTATGCTGAATTGACGGATCCACAAATCAATTATGTCTGTCAACATATTATGATGGCACATCGATAATCAGCGTTCATGGATTTCATCAATAAAACCATCCTCATCATCTCACAACAACCCATGGGTGAGATGTTCTTGTCCAAACATCATTACGCCATTGAGTTAGGGCTCAATGGGAGTGAGGTTTATTTTTTACATCCTCCTGATCAAAAATGCAAATTCAATCGAGGGGAGATTAAAATTCTTCCTACCCAATACCAAGGGTTGTATCAGGTAGATCATCGATTATGGATTCCGTACAACATTAAATTTCATCTCAGAAGTATGTATGATTTCTACATGAAATGTCATGTAAGGGAAATTTTAAAAAAAATCAATAAAAGGGTAGATCTTATCTGGTCATTTGATATTTCAGATACCATTCCTTTACGCTGTTTCCCTTCAAACATTCGTAAAATATTTATGCCCGTTGATCAACCTTATGGTGACCACTCTATTCGGGCCGCAGAAGGAGCTTCACATTTGATTTCTATCACAAGAGAAATTATCAAGGCCTATGAACATACACAAATTCCCGCTTTATTGTTGAATCATGGCGTTCATCCTGCATTTCTTCAGAATGAATTACAACCACCCATCTTGAATGAACCAGTTCGTGTGGGTTTGTCCGGAAATTTCGCTCGACCTGATTTAGACAGGGATTCGTTGTTGAAAATAATAGCGTCACATCAGGAAATACAATTTGAATGTTGGGGGAATTATGCTGTTAACAACTCCAATCTAGGGGAAGTTTCAAAGGATGATCAATCATTTTCTCATTTTATACAAAAATTGGTATCCTTTGAAAATGTGATCATGCACGGCCCTGTGAACTTTCAGGATCTTGCATCAGCCATTAAAAATGTAGATATGTTTTTGATTTGTTATGATGTGAAAAAAGATCAGAGCAAAGGCACGAACTATCATAAAGTCATGGAGTATCTGGCTACAGGAAAGATGATTGTCGGTAATCGAATCTCTGCTTTTAATGATAAGGATTTTGTGATGTCAGTTGATGATGAAACCAATGAATTGCTTCCTGAATTATTTAATGTCGTAGTCAAAAATCTGAGAAAATACAACGCTGAATCATTGCAGGTGAAACGGATTGAATTTGCGGCATCCAACACCTACGCACAACAGTTGGATAAAATTGCATCATTCATTAATTAGTATACGAATTGAAAAATGTATTGTTTGTTACTACGTTAAATTTATCTACCAATCCCAGATTGGTAAAGGAGATTGATTTGGCTTGTAATATGGGTATGAATGTGCAAGTGATTTGTTTTCGATTTCAACACTGGAGTACTAAAATGAACCTTGGTATAAAAAAAAGATATCCTCAGGTAGATTTCATTGAAATTGATGCCGGAAGGAAACCGCTGTTCCCTTGGTTATTTAGTGTTTCTTTGGAAAAATTAGGAAGATGGTTATACCGATTTGGAATTACCAATCACTTTCTGCTTACATGCGGTGTTTCAAGAAGAAGTATTTTGTTGATGCAAAAACCAAGAAGGATTCGAAAGGCTGATTGGGTGATTGCACATAATCCCGGGGCAATGTATCCTGCATTGAAGTTTGCAAAAAGATTTTCTGCAAAAACAGGATTTGATATGGAAGATTATCATCCGGGTGAGGGAAGTGATAAGAATATTCAGCTAATGACAGCGTTGCTGTTTAAAAAAACATTGGGATTATTTGATTACATCACCTTTGCTTCGCCTGTTTTTCAAGCATATACACAAGAAAAATACCCACTTCCTGTTAGTCAATCGCAAGAAATTGTACTCAACGGTTTTTTTTCTAAAGAATTTGTTGAGCCATTACATAATCAATCTGTTGGAACACTACAGTTGGTATGGTTTTCACAAAATGTTAGTTTCGGGAGAGGATTGGAAGCTTTGATCCCTCTTCTTGGACAATACCTAGGAAAAATTGAATTGCATCTTTATGGCAATATGGATCCCGAATTTAAAAAGCAGATTCTTTCAGATAAACCATATGTATTTCATCATGGTGTATTAAACCAGCAAGATCTACATAAAGCAATAGGAAAATATCATGTTGGAATTGCATTGGAACCAGGAACAGACATGAATAATTCTATGTTGGTTTCAAATAAATTCATGACGTATCTGCAATCCGGACTTTATATTTTAGCAACAGAAACAATGGCTCAATCGCTGATGTTGAACAAGTATCCTGCACATGGTTTGCTGATTGACCCAAAAATGAAAAACCTTAAAGAAGCACTTGAATCTTTATTGAAACAATCGACACAAATTATGGAAGCGTCGAAGCATCGGTTTTTACAAATGAGATCTGTTAGTTGGGAAGTCGAATCTGAGAAAATAAAAGCGTTATGGACAAAAAGTTGAACTCAAAAAAAATACTGATCATTTACCCGCATTTTCCGCCTTCCAATTTGGCAGGAGTTCATCGTGCTAGGCTTTTTGCCATGCATTTACCCGCTTTTGGTTGGGAGCCGGTTGTATTAACGGTGGATGAAAAATACTATGAAGAGGCATTGGATTGGAGCTTGCATAAACTATTACCTGCTGATTTGCGGATTGAAAAAGTAAATGCATATCCCGTGTTTAAACCCAGATTGATTGGTGATATTGGGTTGCGTGCATTTTTTAGTTTGAGAAAAAAAGCACTGGAAATATTGAGAAAAGAGCATTTCGATTTCATTTACATTCCTATTCCCTCTTTTTATATTGCTTTGCTAGGTCCTTATCTGTTTCGTAAAACCGGCGTTCCATATGGCATTGATTATATCGATCCTTGGGTTCATCATTTTCCGGGTTCTGATCGTTTTTTTTCAAGGCATTGGTGGAGTACAAAGATTGCCGGCTGGTTAGAACCACTTGCAGTTAAAAATGCCCGTTTGATTACTGGAGTTGCAGCAGGATATTATCAGGGTGTTATCGATCGAAATCCGCAGATCGTTAAACATTGTCATTTTGCTGCCATGCCTTATGGAGGCGAAAAAAAAGATCATCTTGCGCTCAAAGGATTAAACATTCAACCATATTTATTCAAGAAGAATGATAAAAAACAACTGGTTTATGCCGGTGCAATGCTTCCCAAAGCGTACCAACCATTGGAATCAATTTTTCAAAGTATTCAACAAAACCCGGATTTATACCAGGACCTCGAGCTTCATTTTATTGGTACCGGAAAAACAACCAATGATCCTGAAGGATTTAACATCAAACCACTCGCTGAGAAATACGGGATCTGGAAAAAAATAGTATTCGAGTATCCAATGAGAATACCATATCTAGATGTGCTTATACATTTGAATGCAGCGGACGGTGTTTTCATTTTAGGCAGTACCGAACCTCATTACACCCCCTCAAAATCTTATCAAGCAGTTTTGAGCGGAAAACTAATTTTAGCTGTTTTGCATCAAAAAAGTACGG
>JBILCT010000098.1:0-5417 GCA_044353025.1 Ferruginibacter sp.
GATTGCAAGCCATAACGATAAGCTGGCAACATCCTTTCATTTGGCTCGCATTGTTTCTCATGCCGCTGAATTGGGGATTGGAAACACTCAAATGGAAAAGACTGATGAAGCCATTGGAAGCACTATCTTTTTTCAATGCTTTCAAAGCGGTACTGGCAGGCTGTTCCATCACTATGTTCACACCCAATCGAATTGGCGAATACGGTGGACGTATGTTGTACATACAACCGAAAAATCGAATCGCTTCCGTTTCAGTGACGATGTTGGGTGGATTGAACCAGTTGATTGTTACTTGTTGGATGGGCTTACTGGCGCTTCCTTTTTTTTACAGTCAGGTTATTTTCCCATCAGCATCACCCCTTCAATCATGGATGCAATCGTTAGGTTGGGTAGTTGTTTTGCTGGCATCGATGGTTCTTACAATTGCTGTTTTTCGAATCTCATGGATTTCAAAAAAACTATCCGGTATAAGATTGTTGGAAAAACCTCTTCGTCATTTATCCGTTGCAGCCGAATATCAACCTAAACAAATGTTAATCGTTTTGATGATTGCATGTTTTCGTTATCTAGTTTTTATTTTTCAATATTATTTGTTGCTTATTGCCATGGGGGTCGAATTGTCGTTGAGTCAGGGTGTTCCGGTTTTGGCAGTTTTTTATTTGCTGATGACTTGGGCTCCGACAATTGGATTCACTGAATTGCCTTTGAGATCAGTGATGGCAGTTTGGTTGATTGGTCTGTTTTCAAGTAATATACTTGGAATCCAGGCTGCCAGTTTAATCATCTGGGTCTTCAATCTGGCCATTCCCGCAATGTTAGGCAGCATTATTATTTCATTTAAAAAATCAAAACATGCATTGGCTGCAGGCTAGTTTAATCTCAATCAGTTTACTGATTCCGAATAAAAGAGAAGAAGCTGCTGTTTTTTGCGGCTTGAACAATCTTGCTTTTAAACATGGTGAAGTTGTAAAAATGATTGTTTATTATAGTACAATGGGTGCATATATTGGAGCAGGGGAAGCAACTTTCACCACAACTTTGGAACGTTACAATGGAAAGCCCGCATATCATGCTGTTGGTGTTGGTAATACCTATCCTTTTTTTGATAACTTTTTCAAAGTTCGTGATCGATATGAAAGTTATATGGATACCACCACCTTATTGCCATTGAAATTCATTCGTCAAGTAAATGAAGGAGGGTATAAAATTTACAATAATGTAAGTTTTAATCATGCCAACCAAACTGCAGTTAGTACCAATGGAGTATTTCCCATCTCATCATGTATGCAAGATGTGGTGAGCGCCATTTATTATGCACGTAATTTGGATTTTAATAAATGCAAGCCCGGAGATAAGATTCCTTTCGATATGTTTTTGGATGACCAGGTTCATCACCTGTACATCAAGTACATGGGAAGAGAAAAAATAAAGACTCAATATGGAAAGTTCAAAGCCATCAAATTCAAACCATTGTTGGTGAAAGGCACCATTTTTGAAGGAGGTGAAGGCATGACGGCATGGGTGAGTGACGACCCCAATCATTTACTGCTTCGCGTGGAAAGTCCGATCCTGGTAGGAAGTATCAAAGTGGACATGATGGGTTACCGTAATTTGAGATATCCATTGACATCATTTCAGGGGCTTAGATAGCAGAGAGTAAGAAGCTTTCTTTTGAACGGATCCCTTTTTCTGTTTGCATCAAACTGCAACATTCTATCCTGTAGTCATGCTCAAAAAATAAAATTGCATCTCGTTCTGCGGCATCTTGCAAAAAGGCAGCTTTTTCTGTCAAAGTTTTCATTGGAAACATATCATAAGCCATTACATAGGCGAGGGGTAGGTGAGCCACAGAAGGAATCAGGTCGGCCATGAAAATTAAAGGGCGATTTTTATATGTGATTTCAGGAAGCATCATGGATTCCGTATGTCCATACATGTTGTGGATTCGTATGAATGATGGAAATTGATCTTGATCTTTTTCAACAAAATGTAATTGACCGCTCTCTTGAATAGGTAAAATATTTTCTTTCAGGAAAGATGCTTTTTCACGTGCGTTGGGTTGTGTTGCCCAATTCCAATGCGCTTCATTGCTCCAGTAACGGGCATGAGCAAACGCCGGAATAAATTGATCCCCTTCTCTGATTATACTTCCACCACAATGATCGAAATGCAGATGTGTTAAAATGACATCTGTGATATCGTTCCGGTGAAATCCGAGCTGGGCAAGCGATTGATCAAGTGAATCGTCGCCATGCAGATCATAGTGTCCGAAGAATTTGGAATCCTGCTTGTTACCAATTCCATTGTCTATGAGTACAAGTCGGTCAGATTCCTGAATTAACAAACACCGCATTGCCCATGAACACATATTGTTTTCGTCTGCAGGATTGAGTTTATTCCAGATTGATTTTGGAACCACACCAAACATGGCTCCTCCGTCCAATTTGAAGTTTCCGGTATTGATGGTATGTAATTGCATGATCGAATATTTTTAAATCAGATAGAATTTATTTTTTTCGCTTTTTGATGCGTAAGAATCAGTAAAGCAAGTCCGATTAAGAAGAAACTGATTAAAGCAAGTACGGATGATCTTTGAGAGCCGGTAAGCTCTGTAATCCATGCGAAGCTGAACATCCCAATGACAATCGCTATTTTTTCCGTGACATCAAAAAAACTGAAAAAAGAAGTGGTATCATGTGTTTCAGGCATCAAATTAGCGTACGTGCTTCTGCTTAAACTTTGTGTGCCTCCCATAAAAAAACCTACTGCCAATGCCAGCATGTAAAACTCATTCGTTCCATAAGGAGGGAGGTAATAACCCGCTACACAAAGTAGCATCCAAACTGAAACACATAGCATGAGTGTGGTCAGATTTCCGATGATGCCTGATAGTTTTGAAATGACGAAAGCACCCGGAATGGCAACTACTTGTATAAGTAAAATGGAGATGATCAAATTTGTGGTAGGAATATGCAACTCGCTGCTACCATAAAGTGTAGCCGCTAAAAAAATGGTTTGCAGTCCCATATTGTAAAAAAAATAACTGCCTAAAAATCCTTTCAACACCGGAAAATGAACGAGCTGTTTCCAAACTTTATTTAATTCGGTATAACCACCACGGAGTATTCCCATTTCTTGTGTTTTTCCTGAAGGACTTCCTTTGGGTAATCTGCGCAATGCAAGCTGTCCAAATCCCCACCACCAAATCCCCACCAACAAAAATGAAAATTGAGAAGCTTTTCCTGTGGTGATAGAAAAAAGTTCAGGTTTTAAAACAAGCACAAAACAAATCAATTGCAATAGCACGCTTCCAATATATCCCATCACAAATCCGCGTGCACTGATTCGATCACGATCTGACGGAGCAGCAATTTCCGGAAGATATGCATTGTAGAAAACCAAACTTCCCCAGAATCCAATGCAGGCTATGATCATACAAATCAGTCCAAACATAAGATTAGCACCGTCAAAAAAGTACAATGAACTGCAAGCAATGCTTCCCAGGGTGCAAAAGAAAAAAAGAAATGATTTTTTATTTCCTTTGAAGTCTGCAATGGAAGAAAGCAATGGACTCATCAGTGCAACTACTACAAATGCTAATCCAAGCGCGTAATTGTATAGTGAGGTGTTGATGAACGTTCGTCCAAAAAGGGTTACATGATCTATAGTCTGATCATTCCCGTCACCTGTTACAGCTGCGTAATAAGCGGGAAAAATCGTGGAAGTGATCACCAGATTATATACAGAATTGGCCCAGTCGTACATGGTCCAACCCCGAATCACTTTGGGAGAAGCAGTTTGCATGTTGTAGATTGAGCCATGAAAATAACGAAAACCCCTGAACCTTATTCAGGTATCATCGGAACTTCAATCGCCAATAATTTTGAATCTGTTGAAGCGCAGATTTCAACTTGTTTTGTATTCCATACACCGATGGCATCTCTTCGATTGAGTTGCTGGCCATTGACTTGAACAGATCCTTCTATAACTAAAAGGAACAAACCATTTCCGTTGAAATTCACAGAGTAAGGGATACTTTTTCCCTGATCAAGATTGCACATTGCGAGTATCGCATCCTGATTAATCCAAAGCGCATGGTCTTCCTCTTTGGGAGAAACTACAATTTGCCATTGGTTGATTTGTTTTTCTTCATCAAACTTTCTTTGATCGTAACGCGGTTGTATATTTTCTAATTTTGGAAAAATCCAGATTTGAAACAATGCCAGCGGGTCTGTTAATGAAGCATTGGCTTCCGAATGTTGTATACCGCTTCCCGCACTCATGATTTGTACATCGCCTGATTGAATGATGCCATGGCCTCCGGTATTGTCACGATGTTCAACACTTCCGGTCAATGGAATCGTAATGATTTCCATATTATCATGGGGGTGAGGAGGGAATTTTCCACCACCCATGATCCAATCATCATTCAGCACACGCAGTAAACCGAAGTTCATGCGATCCGGATGATAATATTGTGAGAAGCTGAAATAATAATTGGGCTTGAGCCAACCGAAATCACCTTGCCCACGATCTTTTGCGAGAAATAGTTTGGATTGCATCTTCAAAATTTGAAATGCAAATTTCGTCGGTTTCGATCAATTTCAAATTAAAATCGAATACCTAAACAAAGTCCGGCGCGTATACCACTCCAAGGACCTTTTAAGGTAACACTAGCAAATTAGTGATGCAAAGCCAAGCATCTTGATAGTTATTTCTTTCATCGCTTTTTGATAAGGGGGGATAAAGTGAATGTTTAATTTGACCATAAAGTGTAGAATGATGGTATCTTTTTGGGAAATCTATTTTTGAATAGTTCTAATTGGATTAGAGGTATTTACCGAGATTCAATTAAAAATTGAAAAGCCACCTCGAATTTTATCAACACATACACTTTTAGGTAAAAGGGAACTTATTGTTTATTTTCTTATTTTTAGTCGCTTAGTTAAACAAAAAAATCATTGAAATGATTCACCCATTCTCCTTGAACAGAAAGACATTCATTCTAATGTATTTCTGTTTGAGCTCAATCATGGTCAACGCACAGAAAGTAGGGATTGGAACTGCGCAACCGGATATTTCAGCCGCCCTTGAAATTCGGTCAGTACAAGGAGGGCTATTACCTCCAAGAATGACCTTACAAGAGAGGAATTCTATTCCTACTCCAAAGCAAGGTCTGATAATCTTTTGCACCAACTGCGGTACATCTAAAGGAGAACCACAGTATTTTGATGGTCAAAATTGGAATAACTTCAATGGAAATCCCGCCTCCGATTTTTCAAGTGTGCGAATAGGCACTCAAATTTGGAGCTCAACAAATTTAAATGTCGTTACCTATCAAAATGGGGACACCATACCCATGGTAACCAATAATGCTCAGTGGGCATCGTTAACAACAGGAGCATGGTGTTGGTACA
>JBILCT010000099.1:0-5394 GCA_044353025.1 Ferruginibacter sp.
TTGAATACCAAGTAAGTTTTTTTCTTCAATCCTGAAAAACGTTTGTTCATCAACCAGGAGTATCCTGCGAATACATCAACAGTGTATTGTGATTTCAAATTCGTTTGGTCAACAATGTCTTTCCAAAGTGCTGAGTTCTGTGGCACTCCATTCAATGCGGCTTCTGTGCGACGAACCGGATTGAAATCCAGATACATTTTGTCAAAATAGTTGAAGTTCACATTCACAAACCAAAATTTGGGTGAACGATAATCCAAACCAATGGTGAATGCCTGTTGTGGTGTTGGCACATAAAAGTTCTTGGAATAAATAGTCTGATTGGTTGCCAATTCCTCAGCACTGTTATCAACAGTTACAGTAGCTTTTTGACGAGTGTTGTAGAAGTAATCTCCCAGGGCGGCTGCAGCATTCAGACTCAAGCCTTGATAAATTTTGGTTTCCATACCAAACTCTGCTCCAACATGAATTTTACCGATATTTTCAAGGGCATAATTTACAAAGTTGTTGAACTCGTCACTATAAAAAGTAATAACGTTCATCTGGTTTTTGAATTGAGTGTAATAACCGTTCGCTCTCAATTTAAATTTTGGCGCATTCAATACATAGCCTGCTTCTATGCTACCAATTTCTTCAGAACGTAAATTGGGTTGCACGAAATCTCTGGTACGCGGGGCAATGAAAGCATTTTCAAAGAAAGGTGCTCGAGACATGTAGGCTGCATTCACGAAGGCATAATTACGACCATTGATTTTGTAGGTTGCACCACCCTTTACAGCAGAATTGAAAAAATTGTATTTGGGAGACTGACCCAAAGAGTTGTTCGGAAAGATGCCGGATTTCACATAACCTGTCCTGGAGAAACTGGTATAAGAATGCTCACTGGATATGAATAAGTCCCATTTTTTCAGCGTAAATACAGATTGCATCCATATCGAAGCACGTGAAATATTGATATCATAATTGAAACCGAACCGATCCCCTACTTTTAAAATTCTGTTTGGATTGAGCAAATCATTTTGGTTGGCTGCTTGAGAGGTAGGAAAAAATCTTTCTGCAAACTGATTCACGTCTACATAAAAATCTGCCCCCATCAAATCTTCCAAACGTTTGAAATAATGATTACGTTGTGATTGATAGCTTGCACCTCCCGTAAATTGTACATTCTCCGACAAAGTTGCATTGAGGGTAGTCGCCCAATTTGTACGTAATGTATTCACCACACGTTCTTCCAATACATAGCGCGCACGTTTTCCCATGACCGTATTTCCTTGAATTCCGTTTGCATTTTGAATTTTCTCAAAAGATGCGTAATTCGCTCTGTACATAGCATCCCAGTTAATCTGGCGTTTATTCGCATCACTGCTCATTTCATTGAATAGCTGATTCCTGAAATTAGGGTCTTGTTGATAGCTTGGTAAATAACGATAATAATCAGGACGAGGGTCAGCCGCATTATACCAATCCAAACCCGTAACACTTCGATCACCGGAAGTCAAAGAAAACGAAGTAATCAAACTAACATTTTCGTTGGGCTTCCACTCATGTGTAAGAATTCCGAAAGGTTGCTTTGTTCTACCGATACTGGTATTTCGCTTAACGCCGTTTTGGTAACCCCAGTATGGATTATAGTAATTATCTCCGGAGATGGTACGCATTTCCTGAACGGAAGACCCCTGTCGTCCGTTTTCAGTTGGTGTTGCAAAAACAACCAACGACAACATATTGCGTGAATTTATTTTTTTATCTACGCCGGCATAAAACGACCAACCATCATAATACGTTCCATCTGCAAAACCTTCATCTGCCCAACGACGTGAACCTGAAACACTGAAAGCCCATCCTTTTTTATTCATGCCGGTTGAATGGGTTACCATGAAACGATGCAAATAATTTCGATTTGAACGGGCATAATTGATACTGGTTTGTGCGCGATGACGAAACGCCCTGGTATCCAAATAATTCATGCCTCCCAAATCACCAAAAGCGTAAGGAGTGGCACGTAGACCTAATGTATTGTCGCGATTTCTGAGCACATCGTTTAAACCACCCCACAAGCCAAACGGCGTAAATCCATTGTCCAGGTTTTCCATGGAAACACCATTCATATATGTGCTGAACAAATCTGCATCATATCCGCGAATACGAAAACGTACCGCATTGAATTTAAAAGTTGCGGCATTGAAAAATGGATCCCTTCCGGCACTTAATTGAGAGGATACGTTTTGTGCGCTTCCATCCTGACCATCATTCTCATCTAAAGAAACCAACGGAATATTATCCGCAGCGTCTTCTTTAAGAAGATCAAGGATTGAAGTATCAGCAACTGCGTTTTTTTCAGTTTTCTGTGCAAATGTGTTTGAAATGAAAAAAAATGTCAGAGCAAACAAAAGAAATTGGCGATGCCAAAATTGTTCCATACGAAAAATTTAGAATCGACAAAGTTAAGTTTCTTCTTTGTTTTGGAGAAAAAAACAATTTTTTTATGCAGCTTTACACATTGAACACGTTAAAAAACCTTTAAGTAGTCACCTCTACCCCCACCATTATGCAAAAAATCAACCTAAAAAACCGATGGATTCTAGCCTCGATTATTCTTTTCTCTTCCATCCAATCATTTGCGCAAAAGGCGAATTTCAAGGTGGCGCTCATCGGATTTTATAATTTAGAAAACCTTTACGACACCGTAAACAACCCGGCTGTAGATGATGAAGAATTCTTACCAAATAGTTTAAGGCAATACAACACGCCAATATATCAGGACAAATTAGAAAGATTGTCGGATGTCATTTCACAGATGGGTACAGAAATCACGCCTGATGGCTTGGCAATACTTGGAGTAGCAGAAATTGAAAACGATACCGTGTTGGCTGATTTGGCTCGAACTCCTAAACTTAAAAACAGAAACTGGAAATACGTTCACTATGATTCACCTGATAAACGAGGTGTAGATGTGGGTTTATTTTATAACCCAAAATATTTTCGAGTGCTATATAGTGAAGCATTGTTTGTAGTGTTGCCGCAGGATTCGAAAGAATCATTTCTTACCAGGGATATCCTTTATGTAAAAGGAATTTTGGATGGCGATACAATTCACACATTTGTGAATCACTGGCCTTCCCGAAGAGGTGGTGAAGAAAGGTCTGCTCCCGCCAGAGCTGCTGCCGCAGGTACTGCAAAGCGTCGTATAGATTCCATCGTTCAATTGAACCCGAATGCCAAAATCGTTTTGATGGGTGATTTGAACGATGACCCTATTAGTCCAAGTTTAACCAAAGTATTAAAATGCAAATCAGATATCAAGTCTGTACAACCAAGTGAACTATACAATCCATGGGTAGAGATGTACAAAAAAGGATTAGGTACTTCTCCCTACCAAGATGCTTGGGGCTTGTTCGACCAAGCCATATTTTCAGGCGCTTGGATCAGTAAAGAACAGTCCGGTTATCATTACCACAAACATATTTTGTTCAACAAAGATTTCATGGTACAAAAAACAGGTAAATACCGTGGTTACAGTAAACGAACTTGGGATGGGAACACCTATAATTACGGCTATAGTGATCACTTTCCGGTTTACTTGATGATGGTAAAAAAAGTTGGTTTATAAAAAAGAAAAGAGCTGAATTTCTCAGCTCTTTTTCATTGATTTCATTTATTAAGAATTTCTAGGGCTTTTTCCCTGGTTGTTTAGGTTTCGAACTTGTGCTCAGTGCCTCTAGATATACTTTGGCTTCTGCATCGTTCGGTTCAATTGCCAGAATTTTATTGGTAAACTCCAATGCCATTTTATTGTCTTTTTTCACATTCGCATGGTAAGCCACGAAATATTTGTACGCATTGATCAACTGTGGTTTGTATTTCAAACTATCCACCAAAGAGAGTTGAATGGTTTTTTCAAAAGCAGGATTTGCCAAACCAAGTTCCATAGTAGTATCTATAGCCCAATTCGATTTTCCGATCATGTTGTAAGCATAGGGATCATCAGAAAATTTTGTAGTAGAAAATGTGAACGCAGCTGCAGCTTCAGGATAAGCACCCGCTTTGAAATAGTTGAAACCAACTGTATTCAAATCAAACTTAGAAGGTGATTTTTTCACTTGAACAATTTTTGTCCCCCAATCTGCCGCGTCCTTGAATAATTTGCGTGATTCATATGCCTGTACCATCAATTTTAATAAAATCAATTTGTTAGTCTCCATTGAATCAAGTGCAACCGCTTTATCGATTACACTACCAGCCTTTTGTTCATTACCTGGTATTTTCAATAAATTCTTTGCATACTCTAAATAATCACCATTCGTAATTTTTTCGGGCAATTGTTTCTCAAAATATTTTTCGAAATTTTCTACCGCACGAATTGAGTCTTTCAAACGATTATAGGCATTGGCTTTCAGTCCAAACAAATTTGCGTATGGATTATCTCCAGCTGCTTTGATACACTCATCTGATTTTGAAATAGCATCCATGAAAAATCCTTGTGCATATTTCAAAGCAGCCCGGTAATAACATGATTTGTAATCCTCATCTGCATTGGACTGCCATTTTTCAAAATATTCCGCTGCCTTCGTTACATCTGTTTCGTAATAGTACGAAAACAGATTCGCATAGACTGGGGCAAAACCCGGATCGTTTGCAATAGCATTATTGTAGTATTCCATGAAGATAGATTCCTGTCCTCTACCCTGCGATTGATACAACTTTCCAATACGAAAATCTGGACGTGCATATTTTGGATTGAGGTTGAGCGCAGACTGATATGCTTTGATGGCTTTACCACCATCCCCCAACTTACGATAAGCATCACCAATACTTACATAAACATCCGGATCATTGAACTTTTTCATTTGAGTGACGGAATCCAATTTCTGTATGGCATAATTAGGATCACCGTTTTTATTGTCAGGATGGGCGTTGGCGAACCCTATCGCAGTCAACACCAATTTCTCTTTCCCCTTGTACACTGATATTGCCTGATCAAAATACTTTCTAGCATCACCTGTATTACCTTCCAATAATTCAATGTGGGCAATGCCTACCATGATCAGTGGATTTGCCGGAACACCCAACTTTGACTGATAAAATTTTTTCGCATTCATCAGATCCTGCGCAGAACGATCATCCGGCAGAATCATGGTCATACCCATCCAATAAAGGGCTTCTTCTTGGTCTGATGTCTTGGTTAAAATTTTTTGAAGCACATCTTTTGCACTGATGTAGCGCTCGTTAAAAATAAAATTTTTAGCTTGTTCAATGGTTTGTGCTGTTGCCGTTGTAAATGATACAAATAGGGCGAATGCAATGGCTAAAGTGCGCATGACTGGATTTTTTCTGAGTGAATATTTGACGTAAAAATATAAAACTTCGGATTAGTAAAAGTTTAATAATCGTTAAGGT
>JBILCT010000146.1:0-4367 GCA_044353025.1 Ferruginibacter sp.
AATTGTGTTTGGAATCAGGGCAGCGCGGTTGGCATTTTTGTCGATGGTTTCTACAAACTCGACGATACCACCTTCGCTGAAGAATATTTTCGTGTAGGTGTTTCCGTTATCATCTTTCTCACGAAGATCGTTGAGGATAATGGTGATGCGACGATTCAGGTAAGCCAATTCGCGCAAACGACCTTCCAGTATATCTTTCACATAAACGGTGGTGGTAAAGATGGAATCGTCCGGCCAGAATTGAACGCGGGTGCCCGTTAGGTCGGAGGTACCAATTTCACGCACAGGATATTGAGGTACACCAATGGCATATTCCTGTTCAAATGTTTTTCCTTCCCGGTTTACAGTCACGTGTAATTTGGTACTTAACGCATTCACGCAACTCACACCCACTCCATGCAAACCACCGGAAACCTTGTAAGAACCTTTATCGAACTTACCACCGGCATGCAATACGGTCATAACAACTTCCAGTGCGCTTCGATTTTCCTTGGTGTGCATTCCGGTTGGAATACCACGACCGTCGTCCTCAACCGTAATGGAATTGTCTTCGTTTATGGTTACTGTTATGTTTTTGCAATGACCTGCTAATGCTTCATCAATGGAGTTGTCTACAACCTCATACACCAGGTGATGCAAACCTTTGTTTCCGATATCTCCGATATACATGGCCGGACGCTTACGCACGGCTTCCAAACCTTCTAAAACCTGAATGCTGTCTGCTCCATAACCGGGCGACTGCACCGGTAATGTCTCTTGTTCTTCGCTCATATTTTTCTATTGATTTTTTCTAAAATGAATGAGGAACAAATGTACTGAAAATAAGGGGGTTTTGATGAACAAAAAACGGCTATGTGTGTAAGTTTCTGAACGAATAAGCCAACCTTAAAAACAAGGCTGAATAAATGCGAAAAATCAACAGAGGAGCACTCCATTCCAATTAAAATAATTTACATTCGTTCAAATTTTTCATCATGCAGAAATTCCTTTACTTGCTGCTCTTAATTTCAGTAGCCGGTTTTTCATCACAGGCACAGTCTGTGGGAATTGGTACTACCACCCCTAACCGTACTGCGCAGCTGGACGTACAATCCAATAATAAAGGCTTTTTGCCGCCAAGAATGACCTTGGCGCAAAGAAATGCCATCAGCAATCCTGCAGCCGGACTCATGCTTTATTGTACAGATTGCGGGACCAATGGTTCGGGCGAGATGAACTATTACAATGGAACAGCATGGATCAGTATGAATATGGGTGGGGGTTCAGACAATGCTACCAGTTTGCCAAGAACTACGGTTGGTCCTCAGGTAGTTACTACCAAAAATTTAGATGTGGTTAGGTATAGAAATGGGGACCCTATTCCTCAGGTGACTGATTCTGCGCAATGGGCAAACCTCACTACCGGAGCCTGGTGCTGGTACAACAACGACAGTGTGAACTATTCCAAATATGGAAGATTGTACAATGCGTATGCAGTGAACGACCCACGTTTATTAGCACCGGTGGGTTGGCGTGTGATGAATGAAGACGATTGGAATCAGCTGGTAAAATATCTCGATCCGAATGTAGATACAATAAATTACACACAGACTTCTAATGTAGGTGAGCAGCTGAAAGATACAGCAGGCTGGAAGCCAGTGCCGGATACCAGTT
This sequence comes from Ferruginibacter sp., assembly GCA_044353025.1. GTDB lineage: Bacteria > Bacteroidota > Bacteroidia > Chitinophagales > Chitinophagaceae > Ferruginibacter. The sequence continues at coordinate 1,654 of JBILCT010000146.1, forward strand.
GTCCTACTTGCATCAATGGAAATAATAGCAGCGGATTTTCAGCTTTACCCGGAGGCGTTAGATATATCGCCCGGTTCCAAGTGGGTGGTCCTGGAGGTTTAGGAGTTTGGTGGTCTCAGAATCAAAATGACTCAACAACTCAAAAAGCAAGATTGTTATATTCTGGCATTAATGATTTTGCCAAATCAACTTACAATAAAAAAGGTGGATTTAGTGTTCGATTGATCAGAGAGCAGCCGGCAGCACCGCCCTATCGTCCAATAGTAAAAACGGGAGATATCATTAATATCGATACGAGTTATGCAATTGCTCAAGGAACCATCAGTTATGATGGTAGCTCATTTATTGTCAACAAAGGATTTTGTTGGAGCACAAGTCAAAACCCAACCATTGACTTACCCACCAAATCAAGTCAAGGCAACGGAAATGAAGACTTTTCTTATACCATAAATGACTTGACACCATGCACCGTTTATCATGTTCGTGCCTTTGGAACAAACAGTGTGGGAACGTCTTACGGAGAAAACAAAATATTCCTTACGAATGGAGAGTATTCAATATTGAGTTTCAATCAGGTAAATCAACTTTTGGGCGATTATGCGAATACCAATGAAAATTTCAATGGTTCGCCATATGGGCCTTATACGACCAACGTTCGTTCAATTACCCAAACCTCTGCTACTACAGCAAACATGGTCGTTGAAAATATTTTTGATGCCGGTTGGGCACCTATCACGTTTAAGATGGACTGGACGGATCCTGCAAATCGTACGGTTACATTAGATCTGCAAACCAATATTGCCCCGGCATCAACTGTTTCAACTAATCCTGCTTACAGTACCTGGCTGGTTCAGGTTGCACCGGCTACATCCCCTGGTACATTCAGGGTTTGCGATCAGACCATACAATTGAACATGCGAGTAGGTCTACTTGACCCGGCAACGGGTCAAGGTGGTTTTTTCGGTGGTGAATATATCATAAACATGGCTAGATAAACAGCATCATTTAATCGAGCTTGATCTAAATTACTTTCGATGGTTGTACAGCAGCGGTTTCTTTTATCTTTGCTGAAACAAGCATATAAGTTTTATTCTTTGCATGCAATCTATTTTTAATTATTCGTTTGAAAATCCTTGGTTTTTCACGAATTTTTCTTTCTTGCTCGTACTTGGTTTTTTCCTATTGGGTTATGCATCCATCCTGAACCATCAGACGCTGAGAAAACTTTACGTTATTGTTTTCAGTTTGTTTTTTTATTACAAATCAAGTGGACCTTTTCTCCTCATTTTTACCCTGCTGATTTTTGGCGATTTTCATTTTGCCAAAGCCATTGACCACGTTAAAAACAAACTCCTAAGAAAACTGCTTTTGGTCGTTTCAATTCTAATCAGTCTATCTTTCTTACTCTATTTTAAATACTCCGGATTTTTTCTTCAGAACATCAACCAGCTTTTTCAAACCGGATTTCCCATTCCCGAACTTTTCCTGCCGATTGGAATTTCGTTCTACACTTTTCAATCTATCAGCTACATCGTTGATGTCTATCAAAAGAAAATTCCTATCAGCAGAAACTTCATTGATTATTGTTTTTACATGACCTTCTTTCCACATCTGGTTGCCGGTCCGATTGTGCGTGCCAGTGATTTTATTCCTCAAATCAATGAGCCCCGCATCGTAGATATTTCTTTGATGAAGAAATCATTGTTTCGCATCGCACTGGGCTTATCTAAAAAATTATTTATTGCTGATTATCTGGCCAGATATGTAGACATGGTTCACGTTGATCCCACCGGTTATTCTGGCATGGAAAACTTGTTGAGTATGTATGCATATTCATTCCAGATTTATTTTGATTTCTCCGGGTACTCAGATATTGCCATCGGCATCGCTTTACTGATGGGCTATGAACTCAAAGAGAATTTCAACAATCCCTATCACGCACAGAATATCACAGATTTTTGGAGACGCTGGCATATTTCATTGAGCTCCTGGCTTCGAGATTATATCTATATTCCATTGGGAGGAAACCGGAAAGGGGTGTTTAACACCTATCTTTTTCTGATGATCACCATGGCTGTAGGCGGTATATGGCATGGAGCTTCCTGGAATTTTATGGTATGGGGCATTGCACACGGATTGGCTTTGGTGATCCATAAATGGATGAAGCCAATTTTTTCTACCAATGAAAATTCATCGTACAATATTTTTACACGTTTCATTTTTGTTTTCATCACTTTCCACCTGGTTTCTTTACTCTGGATTTTTTTCAGAGCGATCGATTTTAAACATGCCTTTGACAGCATGCAGCAAATGATCAATCATTTTAACATTACTGATGTGGTTGGTTTTTATGTGGCACGCCCTGAAATGATTTGGATGCTTTTATTGGCAACCTTATTGGTGTTTGTTACACCCCGAATAAAAACCAAACTTGAATTTATTTTCCAAAAAACGCCACTGATCCTGATTGGCTTAGGTCTTGTGGTTTTGTTTCAACTCATCCTTCAAATCAAAAATAATGAGATCGCTCCCTTCATCTATTTCCAGTTTTAATCGATTGAAGAATTTCAACTTTTTATTAGGCATTTTATACTTCATGTCTTTCAGTGTGCAGTTGCACGCGCAAGAAAATATCGACTCTGCGAAACAAAACACTTCATCTGAGAACGTCGTTTTCAATGCCGGTTTCCTGAATCCTTTTTTTACAAAGCTTC
>JBILCT010000100.1:0-5299 GCA_044353025.1 Ferruginibacter sp.
AGCTGAAACCACCGACCCTTCACTACCCGTATAAAAATTAAGATAGCCGATGTATGACGGGTAATTGGTGAATTGATTCCCAGGATTCTGCGTTAAAAAATCGCCGACGCTCAACCAGACAAGACGCTTATAAGCACTAACCCCACCATAATTGTTCACAGACGGTTCGACATGGATTGTATCTCCGGCAGTGGCTGCATCGTATGCAGATTGAATGTTGTTAAAATCAGCGGTTACACCGGTCATGTTGTTGACACGCCATATCTTGGCTGATACTGAATGGGTCGTTAGAGAAAAAATCAACATCAAGGAGATAGCCAATAAATTTTTCATGTGCTTGGGTTTTAATCTTTTTAAAAGATCAGTATTAGTGGTAAATAATAAGTTGCTAAATTGATCATCTTTTTCAGAAGTATCAATACCAACTTGTAGGTATTTTTAGAAATAGCATCCCATTTCATTTTTCGGGCATTATATTAGCAATATCTATGCGCATTTTCTTGACCTTATTTTTGACTTGGCTGATTTATGGCCATAATGCCTTCGCACAGCTCAGACTCAGTCTAGATGGTCATTCGCTCAACACAAAAAAAGCGGAAATATATTATCTGCTTACCCCGGATACAAGCGATCATTTCATTAAATCCAAGCATTTATCAGATCCGGCTTGGAGAAAACTTCCCAATCTGGATATTCCGATCAGTCATTCACCCTATGTGCTATGGTTAAAAATCAAGGCGTTCAGTGAAACTCCAATTAACTACGTACACATCAATAATCCACACATTAATTTCTTACATGGCTGGATTGTAGACCAAGATTCCATCATTCAAGATTTTGGTCCAACCGGTGATAACCTGAACTACAATACCCGTCCACTCCCTACCAATGATTTCGTTTTTCCTGTCCAAGAACTTGGGAATAGCCATCATCGATTTTTTATCTTAAAAATTGACAAACGCTATACCAAACTTGAACTCCCCATTTCTTTTTGCAGCAATGATTATTTTTTAAAAGAATATTATTCCAACAATCTGTTGAACTTTATTTTTTTAGGGGTCATCGCTTTTGTTTTTATCCTTCATGTGTATTTGTTCATTTCTGTTCGAGAGCGTTTGTATTTATGGTACAGCATCTATTTATTGTGCTTCATATCCGCTCTTTTGACGGAAGCCGGATTGGGGTTTATGTACCTCTACCCTTACCTTCCTTCTATCAATGACCTGGCAAGGCCAATTATCATTTCGGTCAGTATCATTCCAATGCTCTTATTTTTCAACGATTTGTTACAGTTGAAATCGAATGCGCCTTTTTTTTATCGATATAATCGATTTGTAATCACCCTCTACAGCATACTCGCTATTTTGGCGATAGCCACATCTATTAATGATCATTTTCAAACACAAGGTATTTGGTTGAATATCCAGCGAATCTTATCCCCCATTATTTTGTTCTCGATGATTTATCAGGCATTTAAGATGTACAGAAAAGGCATACCGCTTTCAATATTTGCGCTTAGTTCACTCGTATGTTCTACTATTTTTATCAGCATGTACATCGCCCATCAGGCTGATATTTTGCCATATTCTTTTTTCACGAAATATGCTTTATTTATTGGACTTGCCGCAGATGCCTTGATCATGTCTATGGCTTTGACCTGGAAATTCAAACGATACAAGAAGCAGGCTGAAATCAATTTGATCGAACAGAAGAAACAAGAAATAAAACTAACACAAGAGTTATCCAGCTATCAGAAAAAAGAGATGATGCGGATCTATTCCATGCTGCACGACAGTCTCGGTGCACGTATCGGTCTGCTTAGAATTGAACTGGAGAAAATGCCCATTGATGAAAACGCAAGAAAATATCTGACCGATCAGATTCAGTCCATCAGTCAGGAAATCAGACAACTCAGTCATGATTTCTCTCCAGTTTTGTTGCAAGAGAAGGGACTTTATCAAAGTATATTACACTCAGTTCAATTGATATCAATCAACAAAGGCATAGAAATTCAGTTCGAGTGGATTGGAGAGAATAAAATGAATGCTCAATCGACTGAATTAATTATTTATCGAATTGTGCAAGAGCTCCTACAAAATTTGGTAAAGCATGCTTCAGCAAAACAAGTTAATTTACAGATTATCCCACATGAAGAGATGGTTTCAATTTATTATGAGGATGATGGAAAAGGTTCAAAAAATTGGTTGAATGCAGAAGGTACAGGAATAAAAAATATGAAGCAACTGGTAGAAATTTTGAATGGAAATATGATAATCAATTCCATGCCACAAGAAGGATTTAGTGTTTCGATTGAATTCAAACCGACAAGCCATGAAACGACATAAGGTTGCCATTGTTGATGATCATCTCTTATTTGCTGAGGGAATTGGCCGCATGGTTTCTGAAATGCCATTTTGCGAATTGAGCTGGATACAACCCAACGCCCAAAAAATATCAGAAAGAATAAAAAAAACGAAAGTAGACTTACTGATTCTGGATATCAACATTTCCACCACAGAAAACGGATTGGAAATCGCTACCCGCTTGATTCAAATTCATCCAAAATTAAAGATCATGTTCTTGTCTATGTACCAGCCAATTGACATTGGCCTGAGCATTGCGCAATTGAACGGAGCAGCTTATGTATTAAAAACATCTGGGAAAATAATTCTTGAAAATGCATTGAAATCTATCCTTATTAATGACCAATCATTTATTGATCCGAATGTACAAAGCACACCAACGATTCGCGACAACTTCACGGATGGACTGAGACTCACCAAAAGAGAAAAAGAAATCATTGAACTACTTTCCCATGGCATGAAAAACAAAGAAATTGCCCAGCAACTTTTTCTGAGTGAGCATACCGTAAAAACCCATCGAAAAAATATTGTAGAAAAGTTAGGTGCTGAGGGAGTAAACGATTTAATTTACAAGTCAGGAAGCAACAGATAAACATCCATTAAATGATGTTTTATTCTTCTTCATTCCAGTGTATAAAAACCAGTAGTTTTATTAATATTCAGTGATCTCGAGGATAGTTTGCATGAAACTTTCCGAAATGATAACGAACGCTTTTTTGTACACGGGTATATTACTGAATTTCCAAAATTCCATTTCCACATCATTGAGTCGTAGTGAAATTCCTTTACAAACTTCAGACACCCTTTGCCTTCCACCTGAAAATTATGGCATCGTTAATATAACTGAACACACTGCTCGATTGGTTTGGTCAGGCCTAACCAGTGAAACAAATTATAGCGTAAGACTCATCAAAGCAAATCAAATATTGAAGGATACAATTGTCCAAGGCCTGAATCGAATTGACTTTTTGAATTTACAAGAAGAAACTGAATACCATGCGCAAATTGCTACCATGTGTAATAATCATACATCCATTTTTTCAGAACCGGTAATATGGAATACCTTGGCAGCACCAGAATGTAATACACCAAACGGATTGAATGTGGGAAGTGTTTCAGATACTTCAGCCAGGATTGATTGGGATCAACCCAGAAATAGTACAGGATATATATTGTATTACAAAAAATGGAATTCAAATTCCTGGGATTCAGTTTGCACCAATAGAAATGGCTTGGATTTAAATTCGCTGAAAGCAGCTAATAATTATCAATGCAAAGTGATGTCTGTATGTGGACTGAAAAAAAGTATTTTTTCTCAGACGGTAAATTTTACTACTCCTGCATCTATCCGATGCGACCCTCCCACTGATATCAAACTCGTTTCATTGACCGATTACCATGCAACATGGAAATGGAAAGGTTTACTTTCGAATACAAAATTTGCTTTGCAATACAAGTGCTCGGATGATTCGGGTTGGACTGAAACGCTTGTAACAGACACCACAAGCTTTTCACCCATTCGTATACCCGGCAAACCATTGGAGATAAGACTTCAACAAGTTTGTTTATTTAAAAGATCCGATTTCTCTCCGATTGTCAGAATTAATACCCTTCCTATCAAGGATACCATGGATGTTCACGAGCCAAACGACCATTGTCATTTCGCAACAAAAATATTTCCTCCGGTAAACATCAAAGGGAACTTACAATTGAATGGTGATGAAGATTGGTTCAGTTTTTACAACTCATCCAGAGAAAATAAATGGACTTTACAATTGAGTAATATCTGCGAGGAAATTGAATTAACATTGTTGGATTCTTCGAAAGAAGTGATTCAGAATTGGACAATAAATAAGGATTGCAATAGTGAAAGAATACATTATGAAATAGATTCCGGCATACATTATTTATGCATCAAGAAAAAAAATAAGTATGAAGAAATTATCATTATTGAAAATCATGATCAGCCATTCAGTGATTCAGGGTTATTCAGTATTGAAATTAACAATTTAGAAAAATCATCTGAAAGTAGCCCAATGCTAAATCTTACTAAGAAAATTAAGTATGTAGGTTCTTATCCGATTTTTATCAACCATTTTGACGCCATCAGTACACATCCAAATTTATTTTTACATTCAAGCTCTATGCGTACTTTATATGACAGAATTGTTGATACCGATAAAATATCGAATTTTAAAAACTTGAGCATATATCCGGGTGACAAACTGCCTTTAATTTGCTGTAACGATAAAACCAATCCCCAAAATTCAGCAATTCAAACAACTTTCAAAATCAGTTTTGAAAATAATTTGAACAAAGATCGTGATCGCCATTCTTACTATTTGAAAATATTCGCGGAATAGTAAAATGAGACAACAGAAAATGTTTCATTTGCAATAGATTTCATTGATAGTTAACAGTAATCTAAAACCTGTTTCCTCCATTTTGTCTAATTTCACTCAAATAAAAAATAAATATCGATTTTATGTCCAAGTATAAGGTATACAGGTATGTTTTACTGCTTGGATTTATCTGTACTATAATTTTCCTTATTACAGACTATACTGGGCCAAAAGAAATCAAATTAAGTGCTGGCAGAGCTTTTGGATTTAAGATAATACAGGCGCCGGATCTGATCATCCAAGAAACCGATCATAGCGGAAATGTATGGGCGAGCAGAGGAATGATTATCTATAAAAAAAAGAAGAATGAGTCTGTATTTAAGAAAATGGGGCATGTGCCAACAGGATTCTCCCTTTATTGGTTTCGCAACTTTTCATTCGTTCGCTGGATTACTCAAAGAAATGAGTGTATTGAAGTTACGATAACAACCAAGAACACGATCATTGCTATGTCTGCAGGTAGAATTTGGAGAAGAGCGCAAGGAGATCATACATTTAAACACGTTCATACATTGAGACATTATGGATTGGGGA
>JBILCT010000101.1:0-5270 GCA_044353025.1 Ferruginibacter sp.
TTGATGGAAAACACGAGAGTATTGGTTGTTTTGATGAAGTCAAAAATAGAACTATCATCATCAATGGATTAAGTAAAGGATATGCCATGACCGGGTGGCGACTGGGTTATATGGCCGGCCCCATTGAATTGGCAAAAGCTTGTGATAAATTACAAGGTCAATTTACAAGTGCAACAAATTCCATTGCACAGCGAGCAGCTATCGCGGCTCTACTGGGTGATATGAAGCCAACACAGGATATGGTGAATGCATTCAGAACCAGAAGATCTAAAATTATTGAATTACTCCAGCAAATTCCCAACATTCGTTGTCATGAACCGGAAGGAGCTTTTTACGTGTTTCCAGATGTGAGTGATTATTTTGGTAAAAAATCACCTGAAGGTTATATAATACAAGATGCAGGAGATTTATGTATGTATTTGCTGAATCATGCACATGTATCTAGCGTAACCGGCGCTGCTTTTGGTGAGCCCAAATGTATTCGATTGTCTTTCGCCAACAGTTTAGAAAATATTGAGAAAGGGGTTGAACGAATAAAATTGGCGATGTCAAAACTTAATTAATAGTTGAAGCGTTCTCGAGGAGTTCATGATATAGTTTCTCTATCTGAGGCAGCAATAAAGTTGATTCATCGTTGATCAATATTGCATTACACTTACTCAATTTGAGTGATTCATCCATTTGCGCATTTATTCTAGTAATAATATCCGCTTTTGATAATCCATCACGTTGCATGACTCTTTGGATGCGAAGTTCTATGGGTGTGGAAACACCAATGATGAAGTCTAGTTGTTTTTCAGCGCCACTTTCAAATATCAAAGCGGCCTCTTTCAGGGTAAAAGGAGCTTGTTGCTTATTCATCCATCGTTCAGCGTCAAGGATGGTATGCGGATGAATAATGTCATTTATTTTTTTACGTTGTTCCGGATGTTTAAAAATCAATTCAGCCATGTATGCGCGCTGATAAACACCATCCACATAACATGCGCTACCAAATGCTTGGGTCATATCATGGATGAGCGCAGGGTCGTTTTCAATTAACCTTTTAGCTTCTGCATCTGCATAATAAACGGGGATCCCCAAGGTTTCAAAAACTTTGGAAACGGTTGTTTTGCCGCAGCCAATTCCTCCTGTAATACCTACTTTCAGCATGTTTGATAAAAAAAATGAGCAGTCGAAAAACTGCTCATTAAATTATTTGGTGGGTGCAGGTTTGTTGATTTTTGCTGTCCATTCCATACTTAATGCACTTCTTTCAATTTTGATGTAGCTGCCCGGACTCACTTCCAAGCTCAGGGTGTCATCTTCATTGATTTTATTGACAACTCCATGAATACCGGCAATGGTCACTATTTTGTCACCTTTCTGTAGTTCATTGATGAACTTTTTTTGTTCTTTGGCTTTTTTTGCTTGCGGACGGATCATGAATAACCAGAACACTAAAATCATTCCACCCATAATTATCAGGTTCGTAAAACCTCCATTTTGTCCGGGTGCTTGCAGCATAGTAATTAATGAGATCATATTTATTGGTTTTAGGGGTTAGTTTCTGTTTGTTTTCCGATGACGGTTCCTTGCATGATCAATACCGGAAATTCCGGATTGGCATTGGAGCGAACCACAATCGTTTTGTGTGCTTCACCTGGCTTGCGATCACTGTTGAATGTGGCTTTAATGAATCCGATTTCGCCTGGCTTGATGGGTTCTTCAGGTTTTTCCGGAACCGTACAACCGCAACTTGCCATAACTTCCAATATTTCAAGCGGTTCTTTTCCGATGTTTTTAAATCGAAAATTAAAGGTTACTTTTTCTCCTTCCTGTATGGTTCCAAAATGGTGAACGGAATCAATAATTTCTACACTCGTTGCACCGAATTTACTTTTCTTTTTTTCCTGCTTTGGGAGCGGTTTGTTCTCCGGTTGTTTGCGTATATCGCAACTGCTTTGTGCGAACAAAATAATCATTAAACAAATAGATAGTTTTGTAAAGTTTTTATTTTTCACGATGACTCCTTTTTTCAATTTTGTTTTCAGCAACCAATTCTTTGTGGATGGTATCCAGCAAGCCATTTACAAACTGTCCGCTTTGGGTGGTGCTGTATGCTTTTGCAAGATCAATGTATTCGTTGATGGTTACTTTGGTTGGAATGGTTTCAAAATAAAGAAATTCGCAAACACCCATTTGAAGCATGATCAAGTCGAGTGATGCGATACGATCCGCATCCCAGTTCTTTAATTTCGGTTTAATCAGATCCAGGGTTTGTTCCGATTTTTCAATGACTGTTTTCAGAAGGCCTGTAGCAAATTTCATTTTTTCTTCGCTCACTAAAGATTGAAAATTAAACGAATTGGGTTTGCTGAGGTAATTTCCAATCAATGTTTGCATCTGTTCTGCGTCATCGTCCCAATGGATAAAAAGTTCTTCTAGATGCTGAATGAATGATTCGTTGGGTAACAAAACCTGGTTGATGATGAAATCAATGATGTTTTTTTCTTCCTTGGGATTTCTGGATGGTTCAAGGATGTATTCCTGGTATGTTTCAGTTTGTATCAAATCAAGATAGATGCGTTTCAGCAACTCTCTATCTATGATTGAATCGTAGTGGCCATTGCTTATTAAGTGTTGAAATCCGGTGTGGTCAATCAGTTTCCAAATCCATTGGTTACCGGCGATTTTTGTGTTTACCTGTAGATCTTCAGCGCTAGGTAAATGTTTTCCTGCACGGGAATGTGCATCAATTTCTGCATAACGGGCAGTTTCTGTAATAAAATACAACAGATACCCAAATAGTTGAAGACTTTGTTCGAATTTTTGTTTCAATTGCTTTGCTCCATCTGCTTGATTCCTCTCCGGGGTTTCGGTTGGTAAGGCGTAAAGTGTTTGCATCACTTTTACCCGTATGTTTCTTCTACTGATCATGAGGGTTTGGGTTCGAGAATTGCAAAGTTATGGTTTCCCGATCAAGCGTCCGTCACTCAATTTTTGGTTAAGCGTGAAAAAATGTCGGTTCGAGCGGTTTTTTTCTGACAGTACGTACCATTTCTATGACAAGCATGCTTAAAATCTCGAATGGTATGATATTCGATATTCCGTGAACAAACCAATTTTTTAATATCAAAAAATACTGAACATGGCTAAAAAGTTATCCATCACTCCCTTGCATGACCGCGTTATTGTGAAGCCGGCTGCAGCAGAAGAGAAAACAGCAGGTGGAATCATCATCCCGGACACTGCAAAAGAGAAGCCTCAACGTGGTACTGTACTTGCCGCCGGTCCCGGTAAAAAAGATGAACCTGTCATGGTTAAAGCAGGAGATACTGTGCTGTATGGTAAATATGCAGGCACCGAAATCAGCATCGAAGGTCAAGATTATCTGATCATGCGTGAAAGCGACATTCTCGCCATAATATAATTCTTCAACCACATCTAATCATCATTTAAAAAATAGTTTACCATGTCTAAACTGATCTATTTCGATATCGAAGCCAGAAACAAAATGAAAAAAGGGGTTGATACCCTTGCCAATGCAGTTAAAGTAACCCTCGGACCTAAAGGTCGCAATGTAGTGATTGATAAAAAGTTTGGTGCACCACAGGTTACTAAAGACGGTGTATCTGTTGCCAAAGAAATTGAGTTGGAAGATCCAATCGAGAATATGGGTGCACAGATGGTGAAAGAAGTGGCATCTAAAACTGCGGATATTGCGGGTGATGGTACAACGACTGCAACCGTATTGGCTCAATCTATTATTTCTGAAGGATTGAAAATGGTAGCTGCCGGAGCAAATCCAATGGATTTGAAACGTGGGATCGATAAGGCTGTATCATTGGTTGTAGAAAATCTGAAAGGACAATCACAAACCGTAGGAAGCGACAGTAAGAAAATTCAACAAGTGGCAACCATTTCTGCAAATAACGATGAAACCATCGGGAAGTTGATTGCTGAAGCATTTGTGAAAGTTGGTAAAGAAGGTGTTATTACGGTAGAAGAGGCAAAAGGAACTGACACTACGGTTGAAGTGGTGGAAGGTATGCAATTCGACCGTGGATATGTTTCACCTTATTTCGTTACGAACAGCGAAAAAATGGAAGCGGAATTGCAGAATCCATACATCTTGATTTATGACAAGAAGATATCTGCGATGAAAGACATCCTTCATATTTTGGAGAAAGTAGCTCAAAGTGGACGTCCATTGTTAATCATCGCTGAAGATTTGGAAGGCGAAGCTTTAGCAACGTTGGTGGTAAACAAACTTAGAGGTACCATCAAAGTGGCAGCTGTTAAAGCACCAGGTTTTGGCGACCGCAGAAAAGAGATGTTACAAGACATAGCAATCTTGACAGCAGGTATTGTTGTAAGTGAAGAGCAAGGTTATAAATTGGAGAATGCCGACCTTTCTTACTTAGGCCAGGCTGCATCTGTAACTATTGATAAAGACAATACGACCGTTGTTGGTGGTAAAGGAAAGAAAACAGATATCCAAGCGCGTGTCAATCAAATCAAAGCACAGGTTGAAAACACAACCAGTGATTATGATCGTGAGAAATTACAAGAGCGTTTGGCTAAACTGGCAGGAGGTGTTGCAGTGTTGTATGTAGGTGCTGCCACAGAAGTAGAAATGAAAGAAAAGAAAGATCGAGTGGATGATGCTTTACATGCTACCCGTGCTGCGGTTGAAGAAGGTATTGTTCCAGGTGGCGGTGTTGCTTATATTCGTTCGGTTGCCAGTTTGGAAGGAAAAACAAAAGGCATGATCGAAGATGAATTAACCGGCATGCAAATCGTTCGTCGTGCTTTGGAAGAGCCGATGCGTACACTTACTGCAAATGCCGGCATCGACGGTTCTATTGTGGTCCAAAAAATCAAAGAAGGAAAAGGCGATTTCGGATTCAATGCTCGTACTGAAACTTATGAGAACCTGTTCAAGGCTGGTGTGATTGACCCAACAAAAGTTAGTCGTGTCGCTCTGGAAAACGCAGCTTCCATCGCGGGGATGCTTCTCACAACTGAATGTGTTATCGCAGAAAAACCTAAGAAAGAGGAACCACACATGCACGGTGGAGCTCCTGATATGGGCGGTATGGGATACTAATCAACATAAAAAATAATAAAGAAGAGGTTGCCATTTGCAACCTCTTCTTTATTTATGAAATCTGATTTATGGAAGTGAGCCTCCTAATTTTTCCATTGTATTTTACTTCCAAAAATACGTTGAATGGAATCTCTAAGTTTGGCTGAATCAGTTACTGATGTGTTCACAAGCAATTCAA
>JBILCT010000102.1:0-5269 GCA_044353025.1 Ferruginibacter sp.
CCGGAGATAGTGTACGTGTTTACTACACTTCTGATTGCGGTAATAGCTTGACAAAAGCATCCAAGTTGACAAACGCTAAATTGTCAGCACCATTGGCACCATCTGCAATCGCTATACAATTGGTATCAGATGTATGTGGCGCACGTAAATATCGTTACATCGCACCATCAACGTTGCCATCTGCGAGCACAACTGCAGGTGCAGCGAATGGTTACTTGTGGACAGCACCTTTTGGCACAGTAGGATCTACCGGTACAATCGACTCCGGTACGGTAAACAGCCAGAAGATAACTGTAACATATACATCTAATGCAGTTGCAGGTGTTGGAGACAGCATCAAGTTGCGTTACACGACAGCAGGTTGTGGAAACTCGGCTTTCAAGGCACAGAAGTTGTCGAACGTAGCGAAGGTTTGCGGATCATTCGCACGTCCGGTTGCTGAATTGAAGCCATTGGAAGCCATTCCAACCACATCGGTTTACCCGAATCCAAACCAAGGTCAGTTCCGTGTCGAAATGACTGGTTCTCCTGTGTTGGAAGGTAAGGCGAGCATTGATCTGATGGACATGCAGGGTAAAGTGATTGCACGTTTCCCTACTGTGATTCGTCAGGGTAAAATACAAGAGAACATTGTACAAACAGGCTTGAGAAGCGGTATGTACTTGGTTCGTGTGAATGTTGGAAATTCCCAGCGTATTGTTCGCATGGTTGTTCAATAATTCACGTCAATTTCACTTGACAGAAAATGGGTTGCCGAAAGGCAACCCATTTCTGCTTTAAGTAGAGGGGGTAGTTTTTGAACACCACCTGTAATATTTGTCTATGTTTAGAAAAACGCTTTCCGTAACTGTTGTTTTGAGCTGGGTGTTATGTTTATGCACATCAGCACAGACGCTGGTTTGGCAAGAGAATTTTGATTCGGCAGGACTATCTCCCAATACATGGACCTATGATTTTGGGGATGGTTGTGAACGTAATTTGTGTGGATGGGGGAATGCGGAATTGGAATACTATACCAAACGAGCAGAGAATGTTCGCGTAGAAAACGGTAATCTGATTATAGAAGCCAGAAGAGAAAATTATGGAAACAGATCGTTTACATCCGGACGTGTAAAAACGGAAGGACGATTTCATTTTAAATACGGAACGCTGGTTGCGCGTATCAAAATTCCTGACCTGGCTAACGGCTTGTGGCCTGCATTTTGGACGCTTGGTACCATCGGAGGGGCATGGCCCACGATTGGAGAAATCGATATCATGGAAATGGGCTCACAGTCTGCACGTTTGGCCGGACTCATTAATAAACAGGTTTCAGGTGCCAACCACTGGAGTAATAATGGCTCGTATGCGAACTATGGTTCATCCATCAACAGCAGCGTCAATCTGAATGAAGATTTTCATCTCTATAAGATGGTTTGGACTCCCAGTTCTATCCGGTTTTTTTTAGACGATCAGCTTTTTTATACGTTGGATATTTCCAACACAAACACTTTGGGTTCTCAGGCTTTTCATCAACCCCATTTTATCTTACTTAACATGGCCATTGGGGGAGCATATACAGGATTGCTGAACGTAAATGATATTACGGCTACCATGCCTGCCCAATTGAAAATTGATTATATCAAACTATATCAACAACCAGGCGATGAATTTTATTTGGGTGCGCAGCAGCTTCCCGATGGCAATGTTGGCGTATTCACAGAAAGTACTTCAACTGCATTGTCTTTATCTGCTTCCACGAATTTCCAGCTGAATTATTGGAACAATCTTACCTCGATATCCGGAGCATCTGCATATGAAGGATCAAACGTTTGGGCGGTTCGAGCCAATGCAGGTAACTGGTTTGGGATGGGACTCAACAATGATTATGTGAATTTATCCGGTCATGTGAATGGAGCGATGCGATTCAGGTTTAAATCCACATATAGTGGATCATTTAAAATTGGACTAAAATCAGGGGATGGAGAATCCTGGATTCAAATTCCGTCTGGTTCAACGCAATACGGATTTGTTCGAGATGGCAATTGGAATCAGGTCAGTATTCCTTTATCTGCTTTTAAAGATACGGTCAACGGAAAATATATAGATTATACCTCTGTGAAATCAGCGTTCATGTTTGCCGGTGACGCTCCTGCTTCAACGGCTGATTTTTATTTTGACGACATCTATTTCAACAAACAAAATCTGATACCTACACTTGGAAGCTTTTCGGTTCCCGCCAAATTTTTGGGAGATACAGCCTTCACGCTCACTCCACCGAACAGCAATAGCTCAGGCAGTTTTTCATTTTCATCAAGTGATACCAACATTGCGAAAATTTCGGGATCCATTGTTACCATTCGTGGTGCAGGTACATCAGTAATTACCGCAACGCAAGCCGCATTTGGATTATATGGAAGCGCATCTACTTCAGCTAACTTAATCGTTACCATTCCAACACCCACTGTCGCAGCTCCCAATCCAACCCCCAGAAATTCTGCAGATGTTGTTTCTCTTTTTAGCGGCGCTTACACGAATGTATCTGGAACAGATTGGTTTCCGAATTGGGGACAAACTACAATACCTACGGAAGTAAATATTGCCGGAAATGCAACACGCAAATATCAAAGTTTAAATTATCAGGGTGTGCAATTCAATGGAACGGTTAATGTAAATAACATGAGTTATTTACACTTGGATATTTGGACGCCCAATTGTACCGCATTCAATTTATTTTTAATCAACACAGCTCCTTTGATGGAGCAATCTGTAACACTCAACCCTAGTTTTTTAGGTTGGAACAGTTTTGACATTCCGCTCACACAATTCAATAATATCAATTTGAACAATGTTGCGCAGTTGAAACTTGAAGGTCTACCATCCGGAAGTAGTATTGTTTATTTGGACAATATTTATTTCTGGAAACCATCTAACTCACCTGTCATCTCAAATTTTTCATTTCCTGTAAAATACCTGGGAGACGCTCCTTTTACAATAACAGCTCCTTCCAGCACCAGTGGAGGGGCATTTAGTTATACAATCAGCAATACTTCCGTGGCAACCATTTCCGGAAACCTGATCACCCTTATTGGTGTTGGTACAACCACCATTACCGTTCAGCAAGCAGCTTTTGGTTCATACAGTTCTGGTTCTGAAACGGCTGTATTGGCAGTCGAATATCCCGGACCAACCACTGCGGCTCCCAATCCGCCTTCCAGATCAACCAACGATGTACTCTCCATCTTTAGTAATGCTTATACCAATCAGGTTGGTACTCAATTCAATCCATACTGGAATCAAACTACCCAAGTAACCGAGACATCGATAGGAGGGAATTCCACTTACCAATATCAACAATTTAATTATCAGGGGATTCAATTGGCTTCAGTTATCCAGGTAGGAAACATGCAGCAATTGCATATCGATGTTTGGACACCCAACGTGTCTGCATTAGATATTTACCTGATCAATACTACGCCTACTTTGGTAGAGCAAAAAGTAACACTTACGCCTACATTTTCAGGATGGAACGCTTTTGATATTCCATTGTCTCAATACCCTTCAATTAATTTGAACAATATCACTCAATTCAAATTAGTAGGCACGCCATTTGGAACCGGAGTGGTTTATTGGGACAATCTATATTTTTGGAAATCCGGTTCTATTGTCACTCCCACAGTCAATATTGTACAACCTACCTGTGCAACAAATACCGGGTCGGTACAAGTAACATCCAGCATCAGCGGACTTACTTTTAGCATCAACGGAACGGATTATTCAAATAACTCTGGAGTTTTTACTGGACTAATACCGGCTACTTACAGTTTAACTGCAAAAAATGCCCAAGGTAGTGTGTCCGTCCCCGTTAGCATTACAATTCTTGCTTACAATGATACCATACCATCCGCTCCTGGATCGATTACCGGTACCAAGAACATCAATCAGTGCGATACATTGCAGAGCTATTCAGTACCTGCTGTGAGCGGGTTAACTTACACTTGGTCAGTAACGGGTACGGGTAATCGCGTGTTCTCCGGACAGGGAAGCAACAGCGTGGTGCTTGTATTGAAATCTGGAGGTACAATATCTGTTGTTGCGAAGCGTTGCTCAACGAACGGACCTGCAACTACTTTTGCGATTTTGAAAGCCGTTCCAACAGCACCAACGGTGCTTACTGCGAACAGTCTGAATATTTGTTTGTATACTGAGTCTGCATTCTCCTACACCGGCGTGCGTGATACCTTCCGTACGAAATCTGTAACGGGTGCTACGGGATACATCTTTGAAACGCCTGCCGGTTCTACGATACAGCGTTTGAACGATACCACCATTACGGTATTGTTTGCTGATACGATGTCAGTAAGTATATCTTCACCGAAATTCGTGAAGGTTTACAGTACGTCTACTTGCGATACTAGTTTGGCGAAGTCTGTAACACTTACTCGTACCGTAGTTGCAGCTCCAACGGCAATCACGATTACTCCGATGGTAACGAATGTGTGTGGAGCAAGAACCTATCGTTATACCGCTCCTGTGTTACCTGTTGGAGCATATGGATATGTATGGTCTATTGAAGGAACATTAAGCGAATATGCAACCATCGATTCGGGCGATGTGAACAGTCGAAAGATGGTCGTTACGTACTCATCGAATGACGCTGCTTTAGCTGGCGACAGCATCAAGTTGTATTATGTGACTGGTTGCGGAAACAGCAAGATCAAGGCGGCTAAGCTGTCGAATACTGCATTGAAAGCACCTGCTGCACCTACAGCGATTACGATACAGACTGTTCAAACGAATGTTTGCGGCGCACGTATCTACCGCTATATTGCACCAGCACTTCCTGCTGCAAGTACCACAGCGGGAGCTGCTAAGGGTTATGTATGGTCGTTTGTAGGAACATTATCCGGAACGATGACAATTGATTCGGGAAGTCTGACTTCTCGTATCGTTCGTGTTCGCTACACATCGAATGCTGCATCGGGTGCAGGAGACAGTGCTCGTGTATTGTATACTTCAAATTGTGGCAACAGTCCTCGTAAGTCGGCGAAGTTGTCCAATCTGTTGTTGAATGTACCTGCTACGCCTGCGACTGTTACGATACAGTTGGTATCTGATGTTTGCGGAGCTCGCAAGTATCGTTACAATGCACCGAATCTTCCTGTAGTAACAGCTACTGCGGGTGCTGCTTCGGGCTATTTGTGGACCATGCCAACTGGATCTGTAGGATCTACAGGTGTATTGGATTCAGGATCATTGAGCAGTCAGCGACTGATCATTGCATACAGTT
>JBILCT010000103.1:0-5259 GCA_044353025.1 Ferruginibacter sp.
ATTGGCGTCGCAATCGCCAAGACGTAAGCAATTGCTCGAATGGGCTGAAATTCCATTTCAAGTAGTGGTGAGTAATACCGATGAAACTTATCCTGCCGGACTTTCATTTTCTGAAATCGCCATTCATATTGCACAACAAAAAGCGTTGGCTGTACAGCAGTTGCATTCTGTCAATAAAATTCTTGCAGCAGATACCATCGTAGTTTGTGATCAGCAACTCATCGGTAAGCCGGCCAACAGGGAAGAAGCAATCCGTTTCATAACAATGTTGAGTGGAAAGACCCATCATGTTATTACAGGTGTTTGCATACTCGATTCATTGAAATCCATTGTTTTCTCAGAAACCACGCGCGTGACCTTTCATCCTTTGACTGAAGCGCAAATTGCGTTTTATGTTGACCGTTATCAGCCATATGATAAGGCAGGGGGTTATGCAATACAAGAATGGATTGGGGTGGTTGGAATCAAATCCATTGAGGGAGATTTTTACAATGTGATGGGACTACCCGTTAGCAGAGTCGTGCAGGAGTTGGGCCGTTTTTAATCGGGATTCTTTTTTATTTCAATTTTTGATTAATACTGAATATTAATCGGCTGACTTTTTTCATTGTAAACATTAGCATAAGTCATTTTTCGATCCATGACATTGATTCAATCAATTGATTCATTTGTTTTTTGTACAGGCTATTTCTGTTTTTTTCTTTTGTGAAAGTGTTACAATCCCTTTTTTTTGAATGATCGCCTGCTTTTGTTTTGTCTGATCAAATCGCATCCACAATCTTCATTCGGATTGATTGATTGGTTTGCGAGTAGATTTAAAATCTTTTCGATCAAAATGAAACAAATTGTAAATGAAGCCTTATTGCATTACATCTGGGCGCATCAGCTTTACAGTCACAGGTGTCTTCAATCCACAGATGGCCAGTCTATTCAAGTAGTTTTTCCCGGAAAACTCAATCGTAATCAGGGTCCTGATTTTTCAGATGCCCGTATTCGTGTTGGGAAAACGTTGTGGATCGGACATGTCGAATTGCATGTAAATACCACAGACTGGGAAATGCATAAGCACAGTATTGATCCTAATTATCGACAGGTGGTATTGCATGTGGTTTGGGAGCATGATCAGGATATCGAATCAGAATTTCCAACCCTGGAATTGAAAACACGTGTTCCCAAATGGGTTTTGAAAACAAAGGAGAAGCAAAAGGAGCAATCCGGTAAATTGATTTGTTCAGGTAACCAACCATCTCGTTATCTGTCTGTTTGGGAGTCTTGGAAATCCGACCTTGCGGAACAAAGACTGGTGCAAAAATCAGATCTGCTTTTATCTGATTTGAAAAAAGTCAAAGGGAATTGGGAATTACTCAGTCGCATTCAATTTGCGAGACAGCTCGTCGGACCAGTGAATGCAGAGGCCATGGAATCATTACTGCAATCGATACCAGAACCAGTGCTAAGGAAACATCGTGCCGTACTGTTTGATTTGGAGTCATTGATGTTTGGTCAAGCCGGATTGCTCGAGCAAGATTTCCCAAGTGATCCGGTGATCAATCTTTATTCCAAACAGTATAGTTATCAACAAAAAATGCATGGATTAGTTCCTTCCTATGGTTCTTTCTTTTTTCATCGGATGCGTCCTGGTAATTTCCCTACACTAAGAATTGCTCAAATGGCTTCCTGTTTGCATCAAATACCTTCTCTTATGACTTGGCTGCTTTCGGTGGAGCGTCCTGAAGATTTGAAGCTATTGGAATCTATTGCCGCCTCAAATTACTGGGACTACAGGTATCGTTTTGGTTCAGCCGGCAATAAATTAATCAAGCGAATTGGTCAACAGAAAAAAGAACAATTGATCATTAATTGGGCTATACCAGTACTTTATACGTATGGTCGATATCATGGATTATTGCCTGCACAAAGAAGATCGTTGAGCTGGTTAGTTTCTCTTGCAGCCGAGGATCATTATATCACAAGGATTTTTGAGAAAGAAGCACTTTCGATTAAAAACGCCCATGATTCTCAGGCTGTAATAGCTTTGTACAAAAACTATTGTCAGGAAAAAAAATGCATGGAATGTAAAGTCGGAAAAGCCATGCTGCAACATGAACAAATGAATATAATCAGGAAATAAACGAATCCCAATGATATTGACAATCCAGTTCCAGATCGGGGTGCAGACTATTTTTTACCGGACAATGATTCCCAACACGTTCCAGACTCAGTCGATTGTCTGCCCCGATTAATTTTCCCGGCAAATGAAGCGCTATGCTGATTTTTCCTATTCTACGAGGATTAGAAAGCATGTGCTTGGTAACATCAATACGCGTACCCTTGAGGTCGATATTCATATCGGTTGCACGAATGCCCATCGTGGTTATGATGCAAGTTGCCAAAGAGACACAAACCATATCGGTTGGACTGAATCTTTCCCCTTTTCCACGATTATCGGTTGGTGCGTCTGTTTCAATTTCACTTCCACTTTGCAGGTGTTTGGCAGTGCATCTTAATTCGCCTTCATAAACGATAGAAGCTGTCATGACTTTAATTTTTAGGTTGATGGTCGTCATCTTGTTTAATTTCATGATGCCGACAATAATTATTTCGTAAATTTAGTCCACAAAAATAGTATTATGAAGTATTGGTGTGCGCTCTTGTTTTTTATGGTCATACACTTGAATTTGTTCTCTCAGATTATGATCACCTCTTTCGGCAATGCAGAAAGAAGGGCACAAAAAAAAATGCGTAACGAAGCCATCGCTAAAGCACAGGAGGAGGGGAATGTAAAATTTAAATCTCATACTGTTAGTGGACTAAAATTAACGAACGATGGATATGGTGGATTCGTTGAATATGCCAAATTTCAAAACATAAAATGGGGTTGGCTTTTCCAATTAGATATTTCAGAGCGTAAACATATCAAAGAAGAAAAATTACAAAACGATTATAGTCCGACCGCTCCTGTTATTTATGGAAAAATAAATTATTTCTACCCGGTTAAGTTAGGTGCACAGCGTCATATGAATCTTGGAAACAAGGGGAATCGGAATGGGGTTTCCATCAGTGCCAATGTAGGAGGTGGATTGTCATTGGCTGTACTAAGACCTTATTTGGTGGAAGTTGAAAAAGCAAATGGTGAATTTGCCTTTGTTGGATTTAATTCGCCGGACAGCGGATATTTCAGAAATGGTCCAATTATCGGCGGACCTTCACTTTCAAATGGGTGGAATCAAGTTTCTGTAAAACCCGGACTATATACAAAAGCAGCGGTTCGGTTTGATTACGGAAAATTAAATGAAATGGTTAACGCCATTGAATTTGGAGGCTATGCAGAATTTTATCCCACTCGAATCGAACAAATGATTGATATAAAACAGCATCAATTATTTTTGGGTGCTTATGTGGGGGTAGCATTGGGAAGGAGGAAGTGATTGTCGTTTCCGCGATTGTGACCTCTAGCCTGCAATTAAGATGCTTGTTGAATATTGCGAGGTTTAAGGGTTTAATGTTTAATTGTTCCAGTTTGGTTGAAAACGGTCAACGTTATTTAGGCATCAACAAACCTTAAACCTTAAACATCCACCAACCTAACTCGGCAACGAAATCTTCCCCATGCTTATCGATGGGTGTGAAGCTGTACCCGGCTCAAATACGTTAGATCCGAAAATACACTCGTTGGCTAATACTGAAAATAGAATCGCCTCCTTGGCATCCGGTGGTATACCTGTAACAGCAATTTCATTGAAAATATAGTTTGATGGAATCAACGCCTTGATTGATTGCATCAGCGTTTGATTGTAATACCCACCACCACTGATAAAAACTTCTGTTGTTTCATTTTTATCAGAAATCTTTTGAATGGCATCAGAAACCAATTCGGCAGTCCATCGATTCAGCGTAGCCAACACATCAATCGCTGAATAATTTTCATTGCAATCTTGCAGTGCGTTCTCAATATAATCCTCATTGAAAAGCTCCGGTCCGATAGATTTAGGAAATGGGATTTCAAAAAATGAATGCTTCGAGAGCGCAAACAGTAATCGATCAATCACCTTGCCTTGGGCCGCTAATGCTCCTTCCGCATCGAAAGTGAACTCCGGCCAATTTTTTGAAACCCATCGATCCATCAGTCCGTTAGCCGGTCCTAAATCAGTGCATGTGATTGAATCAAATGGCCCTTCTTTGGGCAAATAAGTCAAATTAGCAATACCACCTAAATTCAAAAGTATTCGATCATGTTCCATGTCGCTGAATAGCAGGTAGTCGCCATAAGCAGCCAGTGGTGCTCCCTCACCGCCTGCAGCTAAATTCTTTTGTCTGAAATCGGAGATAGTAATTATGCCGGTTTTAACGGCAAGTATATCTCCATCTCCCAATTGCCAAGTCATGGTTTTTCCTGTTAAGTTATCCTTGTGCTCTTTTGGAAAATGAAAAATAGTTTGACCATGACTTGCTATAAGATCTACTTGATGCGTATCGATTCCCCATTCATCTAAACATTGTAAAACCATCGCTGCATGTGTTTCAGCAATGGTTACATTTAATGTACAAATTTTTCTTGCATCCATTTCATGTTGAGCATAAATTGATTTTAACTCAGACTTCATTGCTTTAGAGTAGAGGATTGTAGTGTGTTGCAAGCAGGTCAATTGGGTTGTTTTTCCAAATCCTTCTATTTTGCACAATGCCAAATCCAATCCATCCAATGAAGTACCACTCATCAATCCGAGAATCACTCGGTAATCTCGTTTAGCCATTTCCGTTAGCTTGACAAGTGCAGGATGCATTTTATTTGTTTTTGATAAAATTCAGGTTGCGCATGATTCCCTTATGCTTTGATCTTTTTAATGGAGAATGCTTAAAAATTAGTTTAAATCCCTCAGCTGAAAGCGCTTCCCAATCTTCCCAATGATAGTTTAAAATTGGTTGTATTGGCTCAAAAGCTTTCTCTTCATTCGGTTGTGCAAACCGGTTCCAAGGACAAACATCCTGACAAACATCACATCCAAAAATCCAATCGTCCATTTTATGCTTGAAAGTTTCATCTATGGAATCAGATTTGTTTTCTATGGTCAAGTAGGAAATACATCTACTTCCATCTATCACTTTATTGGGAAGAATAGCCGCTGTTGGACAAGCATCCATACATCTGGTGCAACTGCCGCAATGGTCAGTGGTAAAAGCTGGATCAGGATTAAGATCAAGATCCACAATCAGTGTAGCAATAAAGAAAAATGAACCTTTCTTTTTGGAAATCAATTG
>JBILCT010000105.1:0-5236 GCA_044353025.1 Ferruginibacter sp.
TGGGCGGAAAAGGGACAACGTATTAAAGACAGACTTTTAAAGTTAGTTGATGAGGATACGCATGCATTTAATTTAATCATGTCAGCATTTGGATTGCCTAAGCAAAATGAAGAAGAGAAAAAAGCAAGAACAACAGCAATTCAACAAGCTACGAAAATTGCGATTGAAGTGCCCTTGGAGGTGATGCGATTATCACTGGAAAGTATGGAAGTAATCAAGGCCATGGCTGAGACAGGCAATCCCAATTCAGTTTCGGATGCAGGAGTCGGAGCACTTTGTGCCAGATCAGCAGTGATGGGTGCATTCCTGAATGTGAGAATCAACGCGGGCGGATATCAAGACAAAAGTTTTGTGGAAGCGGTGTTGAAAGAGGGATTAGCTATTCAAACACAGGCGATGAAGCTGGAGCAGGAAATTCTTCAAGTGGTAGATCAGAAAATTGGCTAAGGAAGGGTGGGGTCGTAATTCAAGGTGAATTTTGCATTGTTATCAAAGGATGCAGAGGAGCGCAGCTCGTACCTTTTTTTCCCTGAGGTTAATATGATGGTTGCCGTATTGGGGGGATATATTCCAAGGTTTTCGGCAAACAAGATAATTTCATGCGACTTGACATTTTTCTCAAGTGTCAAATCAATGATAATGGCTTGTTCTGAAAGTCGTTGGTTTTTCGTCAGCAGTTTTCCATTGTAAAAAACAGAAACAGAATCATTGTCCACCGTTCCATTATCGTACAATTTAATTTGCACGTTTTGTTCCGGCACGTCGATGCTGGAAATTACAGTTGACTTTCTTTGAATCATTGAAAAATAAATCGGATCAGTTTCTATTTCTTTTTCTATTTCGGGTTTGTCTGGTTCAATGCGATTGGGATTGATTATTTTTTTTCTGTTTTTGATTTGATTAGAATCCGTTTTTGAAACCGTTGTTTTCTGTGTTGGATTAACAACCATCGGATTTGATTTATGCTGATTTTTTATGGTTGTTTTTACTGAAAAGAGTGGATCTTTTTTTTGATTTATTTTTAAATCATTGGGATTCATATAGCACACTGGAAGCGTAGTTGTAGGTGATTTGGGTTGGTCACTTTTTTTCCTGAGCCAGAACATATCACGAATATCATTTTCCAAAAGCATGGACAACAAAGATTCTTGTATCAAGGCGCCTCGAAGAATATTTTTTTTCCCGGGGAGAGGATTCCATACGCGTATGCTCATTAAAATATGATCACCTGAGTTCTCTATAAATTTTTTCCCGGTAAGCAGCCAATATTTTTTCTCTGGAATATAACGCCCTTCAAAATAGGCGGTGCAATGACTTTTTTTATTTTTAAGCACAATATCATAGGAGTAACCACAAAGTTTTTCTCCTTGTTGCACCATGTCAAATCTTATGTATTCATCTTCCATTAAACCCTCCCAACTGCCGGTAAGCCCATCTATTTGACCAAAACCTAAAATAGGGAAGGCAATACACCAAAAACAATAAAAAAATAGGAGCGACTTGTGCATATTTAAAAGCAGAAATTAAGCAATAAATGTGAATTTCAGTGGTTAATTGTACTTGGAAATGAGTACAAAATAAAAATAAGACTAGATTAAAAAGATAAACAGCAGCTTTATTGTCTTAATTTTAACCCTTCTAAAAAATTCGACATGAATCTGACGCGCCTGTTCATTGCAAGTTTTATGATAGTAACTGCTTTTGTTTCTTGTACCAAGGATCCAATTATAGTGGACACTACCTTTCCTGTTGGGCCGGCAATTATTGTGCCTCCGGTAGCACCGCCCACTGAGGCAACAGACAGTTCTTTGGTCCTGGGAAATCCAAGTAATGCTACTGCCAACGAAGCTGATTTTAGTAATTATTTATTGAAAGAAGGATATTATACACTTTCTTATAATCGTGATCGTGGTACCGCCAATTGGGTGAGTTGGCATGTGGTAAGAACTGATTATGGTTCTATTCCACGTCAGGATAATTTTCGTCCGAATCCAACATTGCCTTTTGGATGGTATGGTGTAAGCTCTTTGAGCTACAGTGGATCTGGGTTTGATCGTGGGCATCTTTGTCCTTCGGCGGATCGTACTTCTTCCATTGCAGCCAATTCTTCTACATTTTTGATGACCAACATTATTCCGCAAGCACCACAGAATAACCAAATTACCTGGGCATCACTGGAAGACTATTGTCGTCAATTGGTGCAGGCTGGTAACGAATTGTATATCATTGCCGGTGCTTACGGAGAAGGAGGTACAACGAATTCAGGTGGACTGACAACGACAATTGACAATGGCAGAGTAACCGTACCTTCAAAACTTTGGAAAGTGATTGTTGTGATGAATGATGGCGCCAATGATTTGAGCAGAGTAGTAAACAGCACCCGGGTAATCAGCGTGGTTATGCCTAATCAAGATAATATGAATGCTGATTGGAGATCATATCGTACCTCTGTTGATTTTATCGAAAATGAAACCGGGTATAATCTTTTATCAAAAGTATCCAATACGATTCAGAACCTAGTCGAGGCGAGAATTGACAATCTTTAATTTTTTATAAACGAGGCAATAAACCTCATTTATACATCGTTTAATTCCAAATTTTCTTCGTTTTTGCGAAGCAATTCATATATAACCCCTGACCCTATTTATTTTAAAAGAAAACAAATCTCCCCCGCTCGATTTCTTTAAAAAAAATTCAATTACATACTTAATTTGTTAAATTGACGTTTAGGATAAGTATATCCTTGCGGCTATTGCCGTTTCTGACAATCCAGTATGTATGAAAAATTTAATCCTATTCCTTACATTTTGTTGTTGGCTTAGTTCTTCTGTGCTCGGTCAAAAGCAAAAATCTACCAATAATTTCATTGGACATTCTTCAGAACATATTAATCAGCCGGATACAATTACTGAAGAATTGCCTCATTTTTTCGATGGGTTTAAGAAAGTCAAATTAGACGGAGGTTGGAGTTTTTCTGATGATAAAGGACAAGTTTTGTCTGCTTTAAGGTTTGACGAGGTAAGAAATTTTTCGAATGGATTTGCGGGTGTCAATAAAAATGGCCATTGGGGTTTGATTGGGAAAAATGGGAAGTTAGCCATTGAGTGTAAGTATGATTTGATTTTAAATGCATATGCTGATAAGACATTAGGACTGCTTAGTGATCGCTGGTATTTAATATCATTGGATGGCGCTCGATCAACGCTTTTGGAAATAGATCGTGTTTTAGGCATCACGGAAAATCAATACATCGTAGAGAAAAATGGATTAAAGGGTACGTTAGACAATCAAGGCCGTTTTATTTCTTCTTTAAAGCGAATCGATGGTATAAATAATCCTACCAACAAAAGCGTCAACAGTTCCAATTCTAAGCAAGCAACATCACTCACTCAACGTGCTGTAAACGATAATCCTTGTCCTGTAAACTTGGATTTTGAATTGGGGAGTTTTACGAACTGGAGTTGTTTTACAGGAAAGGTCGATACCGTTGGAACAACCAACAGAATTCGTGTTACCCCTTCAGCTCCAACCAACAATCGTCATGTCATTTATGCGCGGAGTAATGCTGCAAATTTTGTTGATCCTTATGGGCTATTTTCTAAAAATCCACCGGACGGAAGTCGATATGCTGTAAGATTGGGAAATACGAGTTATAATGCGCAGGCTGAACGTATACGTTATAAAATTCAGGTACCGGCGAATGATAGTAATTTTTCAGTCAAATATGATTATGCGGTTGTTTTCGAAGATCCTGGACATACGGAATGGTCGCAACCGCGTTTTGAAGCACGCTTGTTTGACTCCGCTACCAATTCATATGTTGGCTGTGCGTCTTTTGAATATATCTCTTCATCCAACCTTCCGGGTTTCGCAACATCTTCTTTAGATCCGGGCGTTGTTTATAAGCCATGGGCTTCCGTTTTTATGAGTTTGCGTGGGTATGAAGGAAAGACGATGTACTTGGAATTTACGACAGCAGACTGTGCTAGAGGGAAACATTGGGGGTATGCTTATGTAGATGTTCAAAGTATATGTGGGCAGCCATTAAACGTTCAATACGATTGTAATTTTCCATATACGGTGCAACTCGATGCACCTCCCGGATTTCAAACCTACAATTGGTGGAATGAGCAATTCACACAAATACTTGCTACCGGAGAACATACAACTTTAAGTCCGGGGCCGGATACAACAACTCGCCTTTGGTTAGAGATGTTGCCTTATCAATCCTTTGGTTGTAATGATACCATTGCATTGACTGTTTCCGGGTCTTTTGAACCATCATTTCATGCTTCCTCCAATCAAGCTTATTGTGCTCCTCAAACACTTCAATTCTACAATACCAATATTGGAGCAGTTTCAGTTACCTGGGATTTTGGGGATGGTACAACAGCAGTTGGAGATACCGTTACTCATATATTTACCCAGACAGGTGTTTATGTAGTAAGTATGAATGTTGTTATGCCAAGTGGTTGTACTGGAACCAAAACAGATACGATCAGGATCATGAATCCCTCCGGCACATGGAGTTATACTGGAGGAAATTTTTGTCAACGTCCAAGCATTCAATTTCAGGTAAACGCAAATGATGTGGTTAGTTATCGTTGGAATTTTGGAGACGGTACTTTGGTTCAAGGAACACAGCCTTCCATATATCATACCTATACTACAAATGGCAACTATCAACCATCCGTTCAATTGGGATTTGGCAATGGATGCACACTCACGTTAAATGGACAAAATTCAATCGTGATGGATTCTGTATCCGCATCATTTGAACATGTGGTTAATTCATCCTGTGGCAATGCTGTATTGAATTTGACGAATACAAGTTCTTTATTCCAAACTGCAGCATGGCAGATTAATCAAAATGCTTTTTCCGGAAATCAGGTCCAGGTCAATTTCAATCAGGAGATGAATGTACGTGCCAAACTCATTGTTTCAGGTTCTACAGGTTGTAAGGATTCGATGGACCAGATTATTCCTGTGAGAATATTTCCATTTCCTTTGGCAAGAATTTCCGGGCCAACAACCATTTGCGAAGGAAATACAGCAACATACATACATGCGGTTTCTCCTTCAGACAGTATTGTTTCAGTTTCTTGGTTTATGAATGGTAATCAGGTCGGTGCTGCTGATACCTTACATTGGAGTGCTGTTGGTTCAGGAAATCAAACGATCACTTGTATTGTAACCAATATTCATGGTTGCGCTGATACAGTTGATGTACGTTTAT
>JBILCT010000106.1:0-5234 GCA_044353025.1 Ferruginibacter sp.
CCCCAAATACGGATCCGCCGGCACATCTGTATTTTGGATCTCCATCACCGCGGAGTTGTACTGGCAGTTATTTCCATCCCTCACCACAACCGTATAATTCCCGGCACGGATGCCATTGATAGATGATCCACTTCCCCCATTACTCCAAACATAAGAATAAGGAGCGACGCCTCCTTGAACTTGCAATTGTATGCTTCCATTGGATTGACGACAAACTTCGTTTTGTAAAGAAGAATCCAATTGAAGCGGATCAGGTTGGTCGATACGAATACTTGCTGAATCCGGACAAGCATTTGCAGCTGTAATGGTTACAAAATAAAATCCTGCTCCCAGATTAGGTAGCGTTTGCCCGTTAAGGTTAGTATTGTTGTTCCAAGCATATTGATAGGGAGTTGTCCCCCCGGAAACCTGCGCAGTTAATACGGCATTCGCTTCACCGTGACAACGAATTTGTCCGGTTTGTTGTATGGATGCATCTAATATGATCACCCGATGCTGTTTGATGGAGACGGTATTGTCGTTGAATGTTACTGTTTGTGTAACATCATAGGTACCAGGACCGGAAAAAATATGAATAGGCTGTTCAAGAGTGGAAGTATTGTTTGCTCCGGTTGACGGATCGTTGAAATTCCAGGAAACACTGCGCTGACAAAAGGGTGCAATGTTATTGAATTGAACTTTCTTTTCACCGACACAAGAAAAATTTCCGTTGGCTTGAGCAGGTACTCCTTCACGAATCGAAAAATCATCGATGGCAAATCCTTCATAGTCGTTGCAGCTTGTGCCGGCACCAAACATGAATCTGAAAATAACTTTTCGGCTACCAGCCAATCCGATTAATTTATGTTTGGCTTCCACCCAACCACCACTTCCTCCCCCACTGTTACAACCACCACCGGATCCGGGTAATTGACTACCAGACCAGCCAAAAGTTCGGTTATCCAAATACCTCACAGAGCCGGTATTATACCAATTGATTCCACGACAGTTGTTATTCGATTGATCATCTCCTAAAGTCAGCCAACTCGTGCCTTCATTGAGTGAGTATTGCAAGAATACGCCATCAAAATTGCGTTCAGTTTCCCAAATGACTTTAAAGGAAATTTCAGGCAGCGTCAACGTACCCAAATCAAAACAAGGAGAAGTTAAATAGGCAGTTCCACTCGAATAACCACGACCGCTAAATCCACCGATGGTCCAGCATTTTTGTCCGGATGCAGCGTTAATAATGATACTTCTTGAATTAGGAGCGGGCGTGCCCCATTTCCAAAAATTGGGATCATTGGAACTAAATCCTCCATTGCTTGTTTCAAAAGACTCTATGTAAGGAAATGTACGAATGGGGTTAGCACATTGGGCATGAAGTCGCTCAGACAAAAAAAGTCCGATCAAGCAAACAAACAAATTCAACTGACAACGAATCATAGAACCGGTAAAGTTAAGCAGAGATTGGTTTTTTTCATCTTGTTTTTCATTATTGATGTCATTCCAGAATCAATCGGTGCTTAATTTTGTAAATCACTCCTTTTTATGAAGAAATCAAAGCTGTTTCTATTGACACTGTTGTGCATTTGCACCATGAAAAATTCAATGGCACAAGTAGAGGAAGATCATTGCAGTTTCAAGTGCAATCGGGCACACATGCAACCTTCGCAAAGCAGGGTCACCTATGTACAATTGCCTGGAGTAAATAATTATGATGTGAAGTATTTAAAAGTGGATTTGAATGCGGAAACTGCGAGCCGTTATTTATCCGGCTCATCCACAACGAAGGCACAGATACTTCAACCCATCGACACGTTTGTCTTGGAGTTGAAAAATAACATGAGCATCGACTCCGTCTTGGTTCAACAACAACGTGTTTCATTTACACAAGTTTCTGATCATGCATTGATTTTTTTGCCCAGAAGATATCAAATTGGAGAAACCATCAACATCATCACCTACTACAAAGGAACAGCAAACAGTCTGGGTGTATTTGCCGGAACGGTCTCCAGCAGTGGACTTCGTTATGTGGCAACGCTCTCTGAAAGTTATCAGGCCAGAGAATGGTTTCCTTGCAAGCAAGTGCTTTCTGATTTCATTGACTCCACAGAAATTTGGATAACAACCACCTCAACCAATAAAGTGGGCGCCAATGGATTACTGCAGGGAATAGACACTTTGCCATCCGGCAAACACCGATATCGTTGGAAAACCACCTACCCCATGAATTATTACCTGCCTAGTTTTTCGGTGGGTAACTACATGGAATACAAAAACTTTGCAAAACCTGTTGGCATATCGCCTGATTCTATTTTGGTGCAACATTATTTGGTCAACAACAATACCTATTTCAACTCCGTAAAAACAAATCTGGATAAAACGCCGGTATTCATTGAGAAGTTGAGTGAGCTTTATGGGCTATATCCTTTTGCCAGAGAAAAATATGGACATGCCATGGCCAATATCGGAGGAGGAATGGAACATCAGACCATGAGTACCATGGCGAGTTTTGGGACCACCCTGATTGCGCATGAGCTCGGACATCAATGGTGGGGAGACCAGGTAACTTGTTCCAGCTGGAACGATATCTGGATCAACGAAGGATTTGCAACATACAGTGAATATTTGTTGATGGAAAAATCACCGGCTTTGTTTACAACCACAAATGCCGCAGCTTATATGCAAAGTTTGCACTCAAATATTAAGTCCGTTTTCAACGGAAGTGTTTATGTTCCTGAGACATCCATTTTTGATGAAAACCGCATTTTTAGTAGCCGACTCAGTTATAATAAAGGCGCTGCAATCGTTCATCATCTTCGCTTTGAAATGCAATCGGACTCTTTATTTTTTCGAACATTGAAAACTTTCCTTTCTGAATACAAACACCGTGCCGCAGGAGTAGCTGAATTCAAGGCTGTTGCAGAACGCATTTGCAACCGAAGTTTCACATCTTTTTTCAATCAGTGGTATTACGGTGAAGGATACCCGACGCACAACGTTACCTATTACAATCCAGATGCGCAGACATTATTGTTGTTGATCAACCAGAGTTCGTCATTCCCTTCTTCCGTGTCCTTGTTTACAGGGTTGCTGGAACTCAAAATTAATAGTCCCCAGGGCGACACCATCATCAAAGTGAACATCCAACAAAACAACCAGATTGTTTCCATGAGATACAACCGAAACATTACCGGTGTTACAATCGATCCAAACAATTGGATTATCAACAACAATGGATTGGTGGTGAATGGTGTGGTGGTGCCTGTGAAGATTACCCGTTTTGATGTATCACTTCAAAATAACTGTACTGCCAAAATTCAATGGAACTCAGAAGATGAATCTTCATTGAATCGTTATGAATTGGAAATGGCTGAACCCGGAAAAGCATTTGAAAAAATAGGAAGTTTGGTTCCCGGAAATCAACCTTATGAAATTACTTGGCCACTTCAAAAAAATGGAGAACATCTATTCCGATTAAAACTGATCGATTTGCAAAATACATTCAAGTACACGGATCAGATTCCGGTTGGGGTGAATTGCATTCCGGGATGGGAACTGAACATCTCCCCGAATCCCTTCACAGACAAAATTCGTTTGCAATGGGAAACGGATCGTCCACAAACATTCAACTTGATATTACATAACGAAAACGGTCAAACGATATTGAAGAAAATAATCAAACTAGGTTCGGTCAATCAGACGGATTTGCTGACGCTACCGAAATCAATCGCATCAGGAGTATATACGTTGACGGTCATGGATGAACAAGGATTGAGCAAATATTTCCGCATGGTGAAGCAATGAGAAAGCAACATCTAACGCAATTTGATGCAAGATAATGCCGACCAAACTTCCCAATGAAACAACGACTTGATATAATTAGTTTTTTTATACCTTCGAAGCTCATTCATTGATGTTGATTATATGAGAAAACTCTTAACGGCGTTCGCTTTGCTGATTATTTCCTTTGCTTCCAAAAGCCAGAATGTTGGTATAGGAACGAGTAACCCCAATCCATCGGCTATGCTGGAAATTTCATCCAATAATAGTGGGTTTCTGCCACCGCGGATGACGAGTATGGAGAGAGATAGTATTCAGCAACCGGCTTCGGGCTTGATGATTTACAATACGACCACAGACTGTTTGCAAATATTTTCAAAAGGCAGATGGCAAAATATGTTTTGCGGAACGAACGATACGACGATCGTTACAGATTCTACTATTGTTACAGACATCGACGGAAATACTTATCCTACCGTAAAAATTTGCAACCAAACCTGGATGGCGAAGAACCTGTCTGTGGCTCGTTATAGAAACGGAGATCCCATTCCACAGGTAACCGACCCAGCGCAATGGGCGAATTTGACTACCGGAGCCTGGTGTTGGTATAACAACGACAGTGCTACGTATGGAGCCACTTACGGCAGATTATACAACTGGTATGCAGTGAATGATCCGAGGGGATTGGCGCCGGCGGGGTGGCATGTGCCGAGTGATGGAGAGTGGAACAAGTTTATAAAATGTGTTGATACCAATGCTGACACAACTGGTGTTTTCTTGCAAACATCTACTGGAGGAGGATACTTAAAAGAGATCGGAAATATTCATTGGAGCGCTCCCAACATTGGAGCAACAGATTCTTACAATTTTAAAGCCTTACCTAGTGGAATGAGAGAAATTGATGGAGTTTTTTCTGCAATGAAATACCTGGGTTTATGGTGGACAACAACTGAATACGACCAAAACAACTCTTACAAACGAGGCGTTGGTTTCAATGATGCTGGATTTGGAAGAGATTATTTTAATAAAAAATGGGGGTTTTCCGTCCGCTGTATCAAAGACACTCCTGGCACATCCTTAAATAATGGCTTAGTGGCATATTATCCTTTCAATGGCAATGCAAATGATGAGAGCGGGAATGGGAATCATGGCACGGTGAATGGAGCGAGTTTGACGACGGATAGGTTTGGGAGTAGTGGAAAGGCTTATAGTTTTGATGGATTGAACGATTACATCTCCACAACAGACTTGGATTTGTTTGATTCATTTACTATATCTGTTTGGGTCTTTCCAATTGGTACACTTGGAGCATTAGTTGATAAAAGTGAAGACAATATTTCTAATTCCGGCTATGTTTTTATATATAACAACTCAACATATGGATTATACGGCCATGTAGGTTGGAGTGGAAACACGAACAACAATATTATTCCTAGCAATGATTACATCAGTAATAATCAATGGCATAG
>JBILCT010000108.1:0-5219 GCA_044353025.1 Ferruginibacter sp.
TTCCGAAATGCTTCCGTCAATTGACGCATACTCCATTGTATCTGCCAGGGAACGATGCCATGCGCCCG
This sequence comes from Ferruginibacter sp., assembly GCA_044353025.1. GTDB lineage: Bacteria > Bacteroidota > Bacteroidia > Chitinophagales > Chitinophagaceae > Ferruginibacter. The sequence goes on from JBILCT010000108.1 coordinate 69, forward strand.
CAATGAATCCTCGCCCAAACAATCTTTTGCTTCCCGAAAATCTCTCGGCAAATAATGAAAGGGATATGATCCGTAATGGTCCAAATCGATATAATGACGCGGACCTTCATCAGCTAATAAATATCTTCTGCGATCGGGATCGGTAGCATGTTCAGTGATATAGGTCATGTGAGCTTTATAAAATTGCAAAAGCGGAGGTGGCAATAAAAACACTGCGTAATAATGAATACGGGAATGGGCAAAAAATCCCCAACCCAATCCGTTCAAAGGGTAAAAAAATACTGCTATTGAAAATGAAATGATTAAGATGTTTTTTAATTTGCTCATTCAACAAAACTATGTGTACAGAAATGAAGAAAAATGGGATAAACATCAAGCTGAGCCGAGAAAACCACCAAAATTGAACTTGATAAATTTTGGTTCAATCATTTTACTTTTTTTATTGTATTTCCTCAACAAAACTTCGAAATTTTAGAATAAAATCCGACACTTGAACCTTTTATGCAAAGGATTGTTGTGAGACTAAATACGTAAACATGAACTCATTTACCATCAAGGATCTGGAGAATTTGTCAGGAGTGAAAGCGCATACCTTGCGTATCTGGGAACAACGTTATCATTTTCTCAGACCGAGTCGGACTTTTACCAATATCCGATATTATTCAAACGATGAATTAAAGACCATCCTCAACATTGCGTTGCTGAACAAATACGGTTACAAGATTTCCCACATAGATAAAATGACTGAAGAGGAAATCCGGGAAAAAATCTTATCGCTTACGCAACAACAAGCTCAACAAGAGCGTATCGTGAACGAGCTGGTAAAATCCATGGTTGATCTCGATGTGGAATCTTTTGAAAATACACTGAGCAGCCATATCGTAGCAAGAGGCATCGAGCGAACCATCACCCAGATCATATTTCAATATCTGGAAAAAATCGGAATCCTGTGGATGACCAATCATATTAATCCGGCTCAAGAACATCTGGTAACCAATATCATACGTCAAAAATTGATCGTAGGAATTGAAGGAATTTCTACCCCGCTTAAATCCAATAAAACTATTTTATTGTTTTTACCTGAAAATGAATACCATGAAATTGGATTATTGTTCATGTATTATCTGCTGAAAAGCAGAGGTGTTCAGGTGGTTTATCTGGGAAGTAACGTTCCACTTGCGGACGTAGCTTTCGTGGCTAACATTAAGAACCCTGATTACCTCTATTGCCACATTACTCGTCCGGGTCAAAGCTTTCAATTTGAGAAATTTCTGACTCAGATTACCCAGAAAATGCCAACGACTGCTTGCATTATCTCCGGTTTACTTACACAGAATTATGAAAAGAAGATTCACCCGCCGGTTGTTTTCAAACGCAGTTTTGCCGAGGTGATGGAATTCATATCCACTTTGTAGAAGATTTTTTATTTTTTATTAAACAAAATTTTGGCTGACAAAATATGCTTGTTTAACTTAGCTCAATTAAAGTTAAACAATATGTCACGTCAGGAATTTGAAAATCTGGTTATCACGCACGTTGATTTCCTAAAGCCATTTGCTTTCACACTCACACGTGATAACGAATCTGCCAAAGATCTTACACAGGAAACACTGTTCAGGGCATTGGCCAATCGAGACAAATACAATGCCGGTACAAACGTCAAAGCATGGATGTATACGATCATGCGTAACATTTTCATCAATGACTACCGAAAGAAGAGCAGACAAAATACCATGTTCGATCACACGCCCAATGATTACCTCCTTGATCATAATCAATCTGCCATTTCCAATCGAGCAGAAACCAAAATCGGTCTGAAGGAAATAGAAACCGCTGTTTATAGTTTGCCGGAAATCTTTAAACAACCTTTCCTGCTTTATTTCGAAGGATATAAATACAATGAAATCGCAGATTTTTTAAAAGAGCCACTGGGAACCGTGAAAAGCCGAATTCACTTCGCACGAAAATTGTTGAAGTCTATGATTAATAGACATTAATAAATTTAAACAATACCCAAGTATAATCCTTACCTTACTGTCTTGAAAAAAGCAATTGTCATCGGAAGTGGTTTTGCAGGCCTGTCTGCAGCCTCATTTCTTGCCCAACAGGGATGGAAAGTGGAGGTCATTGAGAAAAATGATCAACCAGGTGGACGTGGAAGAAAATTCACTGAACAAGGTTTTGTTTTTGATATGGGCCCAAGCTGGTATTGGATGCCCGATGTGTTCGACCGTTATTTCAACGCTTTCGGGAAAAAAGTATCCGATTATTACACACTTCAAAGATTAGACCCCTCCTATTCTGTTTATTTCGAAAAAGACAGAATGGATATCCCCGCAAATTACGAGTCGCTACGTGATCTTTTTGAATCTATCGAAACCGGTGCGGCCAAACAACTGGATCTTTTTTTGGAAGAAGCAGCCTATAAATACCGGGTGGGTATCGATAAATTGGTTCACAAACCTAGTTTAAGCTTGACTGAATTCATTGACAAGGATCTGGCCAAAGGTATTTTCCGATTGGATGTTTTCACTTCCATGAAAAAACATATCCGACGATTTTTCTCCAATGAAAAGCTGATACAACTCCTTGAATTCCCAGTGTTGTTTTTAGGAGCTTTGCCTGCAGATATTCCTGCCCTATATAGTTTGATGAATCATGCAGATATTAAACTCGGCACTTGGTACCCTCAAGGAGGTATGCATCACATTGGAAGATCCATGCATGAACTGGCTTGCTCACTCGGCGTAAACTTTTATTTCAACCATGAGGTTACCGGTATGGATGTCGAAGATCTGAAAATTAAAACCGTCAATGCCCTTCACGAAGGAAAAATCAAACAATTTCAGGCTGATGTAATTATTGGTGGAGCAGACTATCATCATATAGAAACTAAACTATTATCAAAACAATATCGTTCTTATTCAGATGAGTATTGGGAGAAAAGAACCATGGCTCCCTCATGTTTACTTTACTATGTAGGCATAAACAAGCGTTTGAAAAATGCAACGCATCATAGTCTGTTTTTTGATGTAGACTTCGACAAACACGGAAAAGAAATTTATACCAATCCATCCTGGCCTTCAGAACCTTTATTTTATGTGAGTGTTCCCTCCGTAACCGATCCGACAGTGGCTCCTGAAGGTTGTGAAAATTTATTTTTCCTGATACCTGTGGCCGCCGGTTTGGCGGGTGATGATTCGAGTACGCGTGACCGTTATTTTGACCAGATTCTTTCACGGTATGAAAACCGAATTGGCGAATCTGTGCGTGATGCCATCGTTTACAAAAGATCGTATGCCATCGAAGACTTCAAATCCGACTATCATGCCTTTAAAGGAAATGCATACGGATTAGCCAATACCCTCATGCAAACCGCTATACTGAAACCCTCGCTGAAAAGCAAGAAAATCAAAAACCTATACTTCACCGGACAACTAACTGTTCCTGGTCCTGGTGTGCCTCCATCATTGATCAGCGGAGAAGTAGTGGCAAAACAAATTCATCAAGCATTTAATTCTTCCAAATGATGCAGCTTTTTCAGGAAGTCAGCCGGTCATGCAGCAGACTTACCACAGAACGATATAGTACCTCTTTCAGCAGCGCTATCAAACTCCTGCATAAAGATCTGCGTTTACCTATTTACCAGATTTATGGATTTGTACGTTTTGCCGATGAAATCGTAGATACTTTTCATGATTACGATAAAGTCAATTTATTGGCCGAATTTAAAAAAGAGACTTACTTATCGATTGAGCGTGAAATTAGTATGAACCCCATCCTGAACAGCTTTCAAGAGGTAGTGAACAAATACAAAATTGATCATCATTTGATCGAAGCCTTTTTCAATAGTATGGAAGCTGATCTGGTAAAAAACGAATACGATTTAGCCGGTTATCAAAATTATATTTACGGAAGTGCAGAGGTCGTTGGACTCATGTGTTTATGTGTGTTTTGCAATGGCGACCAAGTTCACTATCAAAAGCTCAAACCTTATGCACAGGCCTTGGGAGCAGCATTCCAGAAAGTAAATTTCCTTCGAGATGTAAAAGCGGATTCTGAACAATTACAACGTGTTTATTTTCCAGGTGTTGATTTTTCAAGATTTACATCTGAATCAAAAAAGGCAATCGAAAATGACATTGCAGCTGATTTCAAAAAAGCACACGAAGGCATTCTCATGCTTCCCGTGAAATCGAGATTTGGCGTTTATGTGGCATACAAATATTACCTCTCACTTTTCAGAAAAATCCAACAAGCGCAACCCGATGTGCTTTTAGAAGACCGTATCCGAATTCCAAATCTATCCAAAGCCATGATCGTTCTACGTGCCGGATTACGCAGTCAACTCAACTTATTTTAGCCTCATGGATACAATCACAGAAGTTATACTAGTCAACGAAGCAGATCAACCCATCGGGAAGATGGAAAAAATGGAAGTGCATCAGAAAGGACTTTTACATCGTGCTTTTAGTATTTTCATTTTCAACAGCAAAGGAGAAATGCTTTTACAACAACGTGCTTCCAACAAATATCATAGTCCTGATTTATGGACCAACGCCTGTTGCAGTCACCCAATACCGGATGAATCCATTTTAGAGGCGGCTCACCGCAGATTGAACGAAGAACTGGGTTTCGATACCCCATTGGAAACTGCATTTCATTTTATCTATAAAGCACCTTTTGAAAACGGATTGACAGAACATGAATTGGATCATGTATTGATAGGTCGTTACGACGGACCAATCTTGCCTAACCCATACGAAGTGAAAGATTACTGCTTCATGAAACCGGAAGCAATTAGCGATAGTATGGCAACACATGAGCATAAATACACCGTCTGGTTCCGCATTGCATTTCCAAAATTGGAAGAATATCTTTTGGTGAAATCCATTTGAAACTATGTCGAAAAAAAAACATGCACTGGTCATCGGTAGTGGTATCGGCGGACTGGCTTTGTCTATTCGTTTAGCTGTTCAAGGATTTGATGTTGATGTATACGAGGCCAATGAAAATCCCGGAGGAAAACTTACTGAATTTTTTTCTGACGGCTTTCGTTTTGATGCAGGTCCTTCTTTGTTCACACAACCTGAAAACATCGCTGAACTTTTCGAACTCGCCAATGAACCCATCGAACAGTATTTCAAATAC
>JBILCT010000107.1:0-5219 GCA_044353025.1 Ferruginibacter sp.
TAACGTGTATAGGTTGACTGATAACTGCCTGTTGTATCGCCGTTGTTGTTTACAATAAAAATAGTTTGAATGACATTGCCTTGCTTATAACTGAATTTTTCATTGATCTGTCCGTAATGCAATCCTGCTCTGATTAACCAGTTATTTCTAAACACACGCACATATCTTAACCCAAGATTGTAAGCCAGACTAGTAGATGTAGTTGATTCGCGGAGTTTGAGATAGGCTGAATTTGCAGTGTCTGTGAATTGACGCAATGTCAAATCCCCTCCTGCATAAGTTTCGAGGTATTGAATGCGCGGATATTTTTCTCCCTGAGGACAAGGAATTTTAAGTACAGGAAAGGTTTTAGGAATCAGTTTTAAAGAAATTACTTTGCTTGTTGAAATGAGATCTTCTTTTTGAATCTCATTTTTCAGTGTGATGTTTTCATCTTCTACATCTTCAGAGATTTGTCCTTCTTCCCCAGCTTTGATGGTTGGTTTTGATTTATTTTCTGTAATCCCTTTTATTTTATTTTTCTTAAACGCATCTTCCGTTTGTTTTTCATTGGATGTGTAGGAAGGGCTTGGACTCTTTTTGATTTCTTCCTGAAATGATTCATTGCTTTCATCTTCATGGTTTGACGTGGTACTCAATGTTTTCCGAGATGTTTGATAAGCTAATTTATTTTGAGGAGTTGGATTGGTAAAGCGGGAATTGAAAGTGGATGCTAAAAGATCTTGTGTTTTTATCTTATTGGAACCACCGGAAAATTTTGCTTGAGCGATGTTATTGGAAAATATGTTTTGATCAGTTTTGGTTTCTTTGGTATAGGCAGCCAGATAAATTCCAATGCCAGTACTGATCAATATTAATGTTCCGATCATAGACATTCTGTTTTTTTGATCTGTAAACCAAAACCAAAATCCACGACGTCTTTTATGCTCAGTCTGAATGTTATTCCAAACTTTGTCTGATACCGGAGCCGACCAGTCTTTCATTTTGTCTCGGATCAGCTGATCCATTTGATCATTTATATTCATACGATCATTTTTTGCCGTTGTATAATCTGTTTTTGAAGTAACCACCTTGCTTTGGCAAGTTGACTTCTGCTTGTTCCTGATTGGATGCCCAACATTTCAGCTATTTCTTCATGACGATAACCTTCAATCACATAGAGATTGAACACCATTCGATATCCATCCGGTAATGCATGAATCATGGAAAGAATTTCTTTTTCAGAAAGTTCATCATAAACCTCAGGATCCTCAGTCATTTGATATTCGTATGCTGAAATATCTCCATTGCTTCTTTCTTTGTCATAGCGGCTGACTGAATATTTTTTCAATGCGGTGTTCACCACTATTTTACGAATCCATCCTTCAAAAGAACCATTGTGTTGATATTGTTCCAGTTTTCTGAAAATCTTGATGAAGGCATCCTGAAGAATATCTTCGGCATCCGCTTCATTACGGGCATAGCGAATACTTACGCCCATCATTTTGCCGGCGTAGGTGTCAAAAAGGGCTTTTTGTGCAGCCGGATTTTGACGGATGCAGCCATGTATCATTTCTTCCTGTGTCAACGTAACATTTTGCAAACTTTGTCCAGCGACAGCTATTAGACGCCGCATTGTTGTAGTTTGTTGCCTCTTAAAGTTCTAAGTTACCCCATTAGGCCTGATTTTACTAGTTTTCAGGTTGAATTTGGTGCTAATGAATGGTTATTCAGATTTGATTTTACTAATTTTATCAGGATTATCTGCTCATGTCAAAATACACGAAAGAAGATTCAAATTCAAAGAGTGAAGCATTTCAAATCAATGATTTGAAGGTTCTGCTACAAGTTCGAGAAGAGGAATTGGAAAGTCTACGAAAAGATGCGCATCGAATAGCAGAACTCAATAGTTTACTCGGACAAAGGCTGCTAGGCTTTGAACAGTTGGAGCAATCGTTGCAAGATTGGCAAAACAAAGCACGCTCTGCGACTAGGCGGGAAGATGCTACGGAGCAAGCATTGCTTCAGTGTTTGCCTTTCGAATTGGAATATCATCAAGTAAATAAGACTTTACAATCAAGGGTAGCTGAAATAAACTATTTACAGGAAGCCTGTATAGAAATTCGAAAGTTGAGTAACGAGATGGACCAGTTGAAAGCCAGACTGTCTGAACGCGAAAGTGAATTGGAATTGATTCGTTTAGACAATGAGTATCTTCGCGAAGCATTGAAAGCCGCGCATGCGGAAATTCCGGAACCATTATCAACCCTGTGACATGTCAAATATTGCCGACATTAGAAAAGATTATCGATTACAAACCCTAGACGAATCAGCAGTTAAACAACATCCGATTAATCAGTTTGATGATTGGTGGGCGCAAGCGGTTGAAGCGCAAATTGAAGAAGTCAATGCGATGACACTTGCCACTGTTGATGAGCAAGGTATTCCCAATGCAAGAATTGTTTTGCTGAAGGGATATGATGAGCAAGGATTTGTTTTTTTTACCAATTATGAAAGCAGAAAAGCGCAGGAGATAGCTAATACAAAGAAGGCATGCCTTGTTTTTTTCTGGAAGGAATTGGAGCGACAAGTGCGCATTACCGGTAGTATAGATCGTATTGAAGAAAGTCAAAGTGATGAATATTTTTTCAGCAGACCAATTGAAAGTCAGTTGGGTGCGTGGGCATCACCACAAAGCAGCATTATTCCGGATAGGTCATTTTTAGAATCAAATCTGGAAGTGATAGCGGATCGGTTTTCCAAGGAAAAAATCATTCGTCCGCCGCATTGGGGTGGATTTCGTGTGATGCCAGATCAGATCGAGTTCTGGCAAGGAAGAAGCAGTCGCTTGCATGATAGAATTCGCTATAAAAAAACGGAAGCAAACCAATGGATGATGGAGCGCCTGGCTCCTTAATAAATAAAAAGACCGTCTTATTCAGACGGTCTTTTTATTTGAAAGCAATCAAAGCTTATCCTTTTTTAGAATCTGCTTTTTTAGTTGTTTTTTTTGTTTTGGCAGGTCTTGCTTTTCCAAAGCTTGCTGCAAATATTTTACCTTTTTTTGTTCTGATATCTCCGCGTCCCATATTGTATATTTATTTGTTGGTTTAGTATTCAATAAAAAAGCAAGACGAAAAACGTCTTGCTTTTTTGAGGTCTGTCCATTAGATTTTGGAAGACAATTCTTTTCCTGCCTTGAAGCGTGCAACTTTCTTGGCTTTGATTTTGATCACAGCACCTGTTTGTGGGTTACGACCATTACGTGCAGCTCTCTTAGAAACAGAGAAAGTACCGAAACCAACCAAAGTCAGTTTGTTTCCGCTTTTCAATGTTTTGGTTACTGCCTCTATGTAAGAGTCAACACATGCGTTTGCCTGAGTTTTTGTGATGCCGGCATCATCAGCAATTTTTGCGATCAATTCTGCTTTGTTCATAATGGTTGGTTTGAAATGTTTACGCCGACAAAAATAGAAGGTTTTTCAAACCGACAAAATAAAATTTCAAAAACCTGATCAGCTCAAATTTTGAATGAAAAGCGCTTCCAATAAGGGATTGAGAAAAAAACAATTTTTTATTTTTAGCAATTTAAGCAAAATGGAAATGCTGAAACCCTTATCTGACAAGGGTTTCATGAATGTTCGCTTCGAAACCCTTATTCCTATTGGGTTTCGACGTTTAGGGTAGAAAAAGCAAATAAGAAAAAAAACTCCAATGATGTTATGCACATTCAGTTGATAACTTGCATCAAAGAACGGAATGCAATGAAGCGATCTCCCCACAAATCAAATGATTTTTGACGGAGAACAGGTGCGAATTTATCGATGTATTGATTATACGCCGCTTTGCTCTCCGCTTTGTATTGAATGGCATAAGTTGGTCCTTCCGAATCATCAACCTCCAGCAATCGATGAATGTTCGCTTGTGTAAAGCAACCTGTTTCCAGTACTTCGGGCACATGAATTTCTTTTAACCAGCTAAGCCATTCGGTGTGAATAGACTCGTGAATTTTGACGGTTACATTATAGATGAACATGCTAATTATTTTTTGATTTCAAGGTATACTGGACAATGATCACTGTGTTTCACTTCTGGGAAAATGTCAGCCCCTTTCAAACGATTGCGTAATGGCTCTGTTACGCAGATATAATCAATCCGCCAACCTTTGTTATTTAATCGTACACTCGGAAAACGTTGGCTCCACCAGCTGTAACGATGAGGCTCTGCGTGAAACAATCGAAAACTATCGATCCAACCCGACTCCAGAAAGCTTGTCATCCAGGCTCGCTCCTCCGGTAAAAATCCGGTTGTATTTTTATTTCCTTTCGGATCGTGTATGTCTATTTCCTGATGTGCAATATTATAATCTCCACAAAGTATCAGATTGGGATGTTTCTTTTTTTCATTGTCAAGATATTTTTTAAACGCATTCAGCCATTGATATTTGAATGCTTGCCGATGCTCGCCTGAGGTGCCTGAAGGAAAGTAAGCATTGATTAATTTGATATCATCCCATTCCATTTCTATGACACGTCCTTCCAGATCACTTTCCGAATGACCGTTTCCTTTTTTTATGCGGGTTGGTTTGATTTTTGAAAAAATGGCTACTCCGCTGTATCCTTTCTTTTCTGCACTGAACCAATGGTGTTCGAATCCGAGCGCTTCCAATTTTTTCAGATCAACATCAGACTCTTGCGCTTTGGTTTCCTGCAAGCAAATGATGTCAGCAGGGTTGGTTTCAAGCCAATCGTAAAAACCTTTTTTAATGGCAGCGCGAATACCGTTGACATTATAAGAAATGATGCGCATGTAGGTTTGGTGTTAAATTTTGAATCTTCTGTACGCTAAAATTAAATCAATGACCCATCGAAATTTATTGATCATGCATATTTATTTTCAAAAAACTTTTGAAACCGAACAACGAAATACAATCATGGGGTATCTATATGCAAATAAACCGCTACAAAAAATATCGTCTATAAAAAGCTGCTTTGTTTTTGTGATTAAAAAAGTGCCGGATTCTTCCGGCATTTTATTTTATCAGGGTCATGTGATCAGAATTTAAGCAAAAAGCGAATCACAACTTTCCTTCCTCATGTATTTGCGTAATGCCACCGCTCACTGCAAACTTCATAAACTCCGTGCTATTCACATTTTTTATCAGCTTCACCCTTTCTTTAGGCACCAATAACACATTTCCTGCCACAGAATAAGCCATGGGGATGTATACGGCCACATGG
>JBILCT010000280.1:0-2752 GCA_044353025.1 Ferruginibacter sp.
TTGCGTAATTATAACCAACTAAGGGGAGCATCCGAATTGTCATTGATTAAAAAAGGCATCTATCCATCCGGCTCCAACAAAGCCATTCGTTGTCCAAAATTCTGATTAAACAATCGGTTGCACGTTTGTGGAAATTCACGAAATTCGTGCGTACATGAACAGATATGGACTCCAAGATTGGGTTACTGCTTTTGCAGAAATTGTAGGCAAGGAATTTGTCTTTACAGAAAATGAATATTTGGAGACCGTTGCCAGAGATCACACAGAAGATCTTCATTTCCTTCCTGAACTTTTATTGAAACCACGCACAGCAGAAGAAATCAGTGCGATCCTTCGATTGTGTAATCAATATCATATTCCCTTAACACCAAGGGGTGCAGGAACTGGATTGAGTGGAGGCGCACTGGCAACTAAGGCAGGCATCGTACTCTCAACAGAACGGTTAAACAACATAATACACATTGATACGGATAACCTGCAAGTGATAACTGAGCCCGGTGTTATCACGGAGGTTTTACAAAATGCAGTGAAGGAGAAAGGATTATTTTATCCGCCTGACCCCAGCAGTAAAGGAAGTTGTTTTATTGGAGGGAATATCGCAGAGAACAGTGGCGGACCGAAAGCTGTTAAATATGGCGTGGTCAAAGATTATGTATTGAATTTGCAAGTGGTACTTCCCACCGGCGAAATCATTTGGACAGGTGCGAACGTCCTGAAGAATGCGACCGGTTATAATCTCACCCAGCTTTTTGTAGGCAGCGAAGGAACCCTGGGCATTGTTACCCAGATTGTGCTTCGGTTGATACCACATCCGAAACATGAATTTCTGATGTTGGTTCCATTTAAAAAACTGGAAGAAGCCGGAGCCGCGGTTAGCGCGATCTTCAGGGCAGGGTTCATTCCGAGTGTACTGGAGTTGGTTGAAATGGATGCATTGAAAATTGTTCGTGATTACATAGGAGAAACATCTATCGAATTGGATGAAACCATGGCCGGACACCTGTTGATTGAAGTGGATGGACAAGACGCTGACTTTTTACTTCGAGAAATGGAAGGGATCGTTGGAGTGCTTGAATCTTTTGAATGTGGGGAGATTTTATTTGCAGAAGATCCGTCACAGAAAGAAGCGCTCTGGAAATGGAGACGTCGGGTATCCGAGGCCGTTAAAGCATCCGGATATTCCATCGAAGAAGATACCGTGGTGCCTAGAGCAGCATTGCCTGATTTGATCAAAGGCGTAAAAGCATTGGCTATTCAACATGAATTCGATGCCGTTTGTTATGGCCATGCCGGCGATGGCAACTTGCACATACGAATCAGAAAAACTGGACATCCTTTTAGTTTGAATAATCCTGCTGTTATTCCTGCACTTCGTGATTTATTCAAACTGGTCCATCAACTCGGAGGCACCATCAGTGGAGAGCATGGAATCGGATTGATTCAAAAAGAGTTTATGGATATCGTATTTGCTCCAATCGCCCTTGAACGGATGAAGCAAATTAAAAACGTTTTTGACCCCAACAACATACTTAATCCAGGAAAAATATTCCAATGATGAAGCGATTTGCCATTTGTATCAAGCTATTTTTATTTTTGTTATGTACTGCCAACACGAGCTTCGCGCAGGATGAATTTGCAGAACCATTTTTCACTAAAAAAAACGTCTTTACCGGTGGAACGTTTAATGGAAGTTTTGGAAACGGAATTACCTCGTTTGGAATCAGTCCTTACTTTGGTTACAGCGTCAATAAATATGTGGATGTTGCTGCAAGTGTTAATCTGAATTTCTCTTTTGCAAGAGATTTTTTTGCTGCAGGAGATCGTTTGAATCAAAGCCAGATTGGTCCGGGTGCATTTGTACGGCTGTTCCCTGCCGATTTTTTATTTGTTCAAGGGCAGTATGAATTCAACATGCTTCGCAATCGATACATTCCACTCGGAGCAACCGGCACAGCGATTCAACAGTATAATTTTGACGCTCATTCATTTTTAGTAGGCCCCGGAATTTCCAACGGAAAAGATTTTCCAAATCAAAAGACATACTATTATTTTTCTATACTATGGGATATTGCTAAAAGTGCAAATTCACCTTATATAGATAATCTGGGCCGTTCGCGTCCGGTGATTCGTGCAGGATATCATATCGCACTTTTTCAAAAAAGCAAGTAAGCTGATTCATTCAATTTCGGGCATGTTCATGTGGTGAAAAACTGTATCTTGTCACAAACTCATCTTCATGTCTCCTGCAGTACTATTTAGTTTTGTTGTTGCCTATTTTTTAGTGTTGTTGATTGTTGCCTGGTTTACATCCAGAAAGTCTAACAATGAATCATTTTTCATAGGGAACAGAAAAAGCAACTGGATGCTGGTAGCTTTTGGTATGATCGGAACATCACTGAGTGGCGTAACTTTTGTGAGTGTGCCAGGTGGAGTGGGGAGCGGCCATTTTTTTTATTTCCAAATTGTATTGGGTTATCTGTTAGGGTATTTGGTGATTGCCTATGTACTCATGCCTTTGTATTATCGCATGAATCTCACCAGTATCTATGTTTATTTATCCAATCGTTTTGGCAGAGAAGCACACCGAACGGGAGCCGGATTTTTTATCTTATCCAGGGCAATAGGGGCAACAGCCAGACTCTATCTTGTAATCAATGTGCTTCAGGTATTTATTTTGGATCAGATGGGGATCCCATTCATTGCCACAACACTGGTTATCTTGTTGATGATTTTGCTATACACGCTTGAAGGC
>JBILCT010000109.1:0-5182 GCA_044353025.1 Ferruginibacter sp.
CTTCAAAACCAATTATATGGCAACAACAGCAGATATGCGCTCAGGTCTGATCCTGAAAATTGACAACAGTTTATATTCCGTTATTGAATTTGGACAAAACAAAACTGCCCGTGCAGCAGCTAAAGTGTGGGCAAAGCTCAAAGGAGTAGACAATTCGCGCACCATCGAGATGACCTGGAACAGTGGTGAAACCATTTATCCGGTTCGCGTAGAAAAGAAATCTTACCAGTTTTTATACAAAGACGATACCGGTTACAGTTTCATGGATGCAGAAACCTTCGAACAAATTACTGTTGGAGAGGAAATGATTGATGCACCTGCTTTCTTGAAAGAAGGCCAGGAAGTTCATGTACTCATCAATGGAGAAACTGAATTGCCGATGGGCGTTGAGTTACCCGACAAAATTGTAATGCTGGTTACTTACTCTGAACCTGGCATGAAAGGTGATACTGCTACACGTACATTAAAACCTGCTACGGTTGAAACAGGAGCCACTGTCAATGTACCATTGTTTGTCAATGAAGGTGATTTGATTCGTGTGAACACAAAAACAGGTGAATACGTAGAACGCGTAAAAGAATAATTTTCCTTTTTTCAACTTTTTTTCGGGGAGCACATGCTCCCCTTTTTGTTGAATTTCTGGCAGTTTTGCACCCGTTTTATGTAAAAAATGGATGTTTTTGCAGGAAATTTCATCAAAATGATGAAAAAACAGCTTAAACGTTTTTGAGTTTCTTATCTTAGCGCTCCCAATATTTTTAAACGAATAAAACGCAACCCATGGATATCAAACAAATTCAGGAATTGGTCAAATTGATCAACAAAACCTCCATTGGAGAAATTACCATCGAAGAAGATGGAAAGAAAATCACCATCAAACAAAAAGCAGACCCTGTTCAACACGTAATGGCTGCTCCAACCATGATGGCCGCACCTCAAGCAGCATCAGCTCCGGCTCCAACAACAGCTTCTGCTCCTGCAGCTGCTCCGGCAAAGCCAGACAACCTGGTTACCATTAAAAGTCCGATGATTGGAACTTTCTACCGTCAGGCTGGTCCGGGTAAACCTTTGTTTGCCAGTGTAGGCGATGAAATCATGCCCGGTAAAGTGGTATGTATCATCGAAGCCATGAAATTATTCAACGAAATCGAAAGTGACGTAAAAGGACGCATCGTTAAAATACTTGTAGATGATGCCAGCCCGGTAGAATACGACCAGCCTTTGTTCCTGGTTGAACCTATGTAATACACACATCACTTTCCATCCGGATTTTCATGTTTTAATATTCCGGTTATTTCATTCACCGAACTACACTACTTATGTTCAAAAAGATATTAATTGCCAATCGCGGCGAAATCGCACTGCGTGTGATTCGCACCTGCAGAGAGATGGGCATCAAAACCGTGGCTGTTTATTCAACCGCAGACAAAGACAGCTTACATGTAAAATTTGCAGATGAAGCCGTTTGTATCGGAAAGCCTGCCAGTGCGGATAGCTACTTAAATATTCCACACATCATGGCCGCTGCCGAAATCACCAATGCCGACGCAATACATCCCGGCTATGGTTTTCTGGCTGAAAACAGCAAGTTTTCAAAAATCTGCGCAGATCATGGCATTAAGTTTATCGGTCCAACACCTGAAATGATCAATGCTATGGGTGATAAAATCACCGCCAAGGAAACCATGATTCGTGCAGGTGTTCCTGTTGTTCCAGGATTAGAAGGTCTTTTAGAAAATGCCGAGCATGCCAAAAAAGCTGCCAAAGAAGTTGGATATCCCGTCATCCTGAAAGCAACCGCCGGTGGTGGTGGTAAAGGAATGCGCGTGGTTTGGAATGAAGCAGACATTGAAAAGTCATTTGAAAATGCCCGTACGGAAGCAGCTGCTTCTTTCAAAAACGATGGCATTTACATGGAAAAATTTGTGGAAGAACCACGACATATTGAAATTCAAGTGGCCGGTGATCAATTCGGAAACGTTTGCCACCTCAGCGAACGCGATTGCTCTATTCAACGTCGTCACCAAAAATTGGTGGAAGAATCTCCTTCCCCATTCATGACCGACGAACTGCGTGAACGCATGGGTGCTGCAGCTATCAAAGCCGCCAAAGCCATCAACTACGAAAGTGTGGGAACCATTGAGTTTCTGGTTGACAAACACCGGAATTTCTACTTCATGGAAATGAATACGCGTATCCAAGTTGAACACTGCGTTACCGAAGAAGTAATCAATTACGACTTGATCAAAGAACAAATCAAAATTGCTGCCGGTGAACGCATCAGCGGAAAAAACTATTTCCCCGAAATGCACGCAATCGAATGCCGCATCAATGCCGAAGATCCATACAACGACTTCCGTCCAAGTCCGGGCAAAATCACCGTACTCCATACACCGGGTGGTCATGGTGTACGTGTAGACAGTCATGTTTACGCAGGTTATGTAATTCCTCCGTACTACGATAGTATGATTGCGAAACTGATTGCAGTAGCTCAAACACGTGAAGAAGCGATTGATACCATGTATCGCGCGCTCAGTGAATATGTGATTGAAGGTGTGAAAACAACCATACCATTCCATCTCCAACTGATGCAGAATGAAGATTTCCGAAAAGGAAACTTTACGACCAAGTTTTTGGAGAGCTTCAAAATGAAATAAACAACCAAGCCAAATGGAATCATTTGGCTTTTTAATTTTATCCAATGTCTTCCTGGATCGACATCCAACTCAATGCCTACAGACTCATGTGTTGCGCGCGCGCAATGGCTGATACTTATGAAGCCAATCGAAGTGTGTGCAAATATGTACACAGTACTTCCCGCGGACATGAAGCCATTCAATTAGCAACCGCATTTCATTTGACTCCGCATGATTATGTAAGTCCATACTATCGCGACGAAAGTCTGATGTTGGGTTTGGGTTTTGAACCGGAGCAGATGATGCTCCAATTACTCGCGAAAAAAGACGACCCATTCACAGGAGGACGAGAATATTATAATCATCCCAATTATAAAGGGAAAGACGCACCAACCATCATTCATCAAAGCAGTGCTACCGGCATGCAGGCCATTCCAACCACCGGCATTGCACAAGGCATTCAGTATTTAGAAAAAATAAATCAACCCAATTGGCCCGCAGGAAATTCACCGGTGGTCGTTTGCTCTTTGGGTGATGCTTCCGTCACTGAAGGCGAAGTGAGTGAGGCCTTTCAATTTGCAGCATTACATCAGCTGCCAATTATTTATTTGGTGCAAGACAATGATTGGGGAATCAGCGTTACTTCAAAAGAAGCGCGTACCAACAATGCTTACGAATTTATCAAAGGGTTTACAGGAATAGAAAGAATCAGTATCGATGGAACGGATTTTAAATCCTGTTACGATACCATGAAAATGGTGATTGATACTTGCAGAACAGAAAGAAAACCTTGGCTGGTGCATGCAACTGTGCCACTAATTGGACATCATACCAGTGGAGTTCGAAGAGAGTTTTATCGGGAAAGTAACGAATTGAATAGTTCGAACGAAAGAGATCCCGGACCAATGCTGAGACGCTCGCTGATTGAACAAGGTGTGTTTGAATCAGCCTTGGATGCGCTGGAAGCGAATGCTACCAATATGATCACGGCTGCATTTCAGCGTGCTGCTGAAGCTGCAGAACCCAACCCTTCTTCAGTGATGGATCATGTATTTGTTCCAACGCCTGTCAACCAGGAAACTGGTAATCGAATGCCGGATAAATCAGAAAAGATTATCATGGTAGATGCGGCATTGTTTGCCATCCGTGAAATCATGGAAGATTATCCGGAAGCGATGGTTTATGGGCAGGATGTTGGAAGACGTTTGGGTGGTGTATTTCGGGAAGCCGCTACGTTGGCTGAGCAATTCGGAGACCACCGGGTTTTCAACACAGCCATTCAGGAAGCATATATCATCGGTTCCACTGTGGGCATGAGTGCAGTAGGCGTCAAACCCATTGTGGAAGTTCAGTTTGCAGATTATATATATCCGGGATTTAATCAACTGGTCACTGAAATTTCCAAAAGCTGTTATTTAAGTCAGGGAAAATTTCCGGTACAAACACTGATCCGTGTTCCGATTGGAGCTTACGGAGGCGGCGGACCATATCACAGCGGAAGTGTGGAGAGTACCCTGCTTACAATCAAAGGAATCAAAGTGGTATACCCTTCGAATGCAGCAGACATGAAAGGATTGATGAAGGCCGCCTTCCTCGATCCAAATCCGGTAGTGATGCTGGAGCATAAAGGACTTTACTGGAGTAAGGTTCCGGGTACCGAAGAGGCTAAAACCATCGAACCCGATCGCGATTATGTGTTACCGTTAGGTAAAGCGGCTATCGTAGAGGAAGCAGACGTATCTCAGGTTGATGCCGGAGAATCTGCTTGTGTGATTACTTATGGAATGGGCGTATACTGGGCAAAAGCTGCTGCCAGATTGTTGAATAAACAAATAGAAATCATTGATCTGAGGACCTTGTTTCCTTTAGATGAAAATTTGGTTTTTGAGCGAGTGAAAAAACACGGAAAATGTCTGGTGCTTACCGAAGAGCAACAGAACAATTCTTTCGCGGAAGCTTTGGCAGGAAGAATATCTCATGCTTGTTTCCGTTCATTGGATGCTCCTGTTGAAGTGATGGGAGCACTCAATGTGCCTGCAGTACCCATGAATATAGCTTTGGAACAGGCCATGCTACCCAATGCTCAAAAACTGGTAGAGCGTTTGCGGGTTTTGTTGCAACAATAGTTTCAGGAAAATTGGGATGCTATAGTTTGAGAAATGAATTTCTATTGTATTTTTTCCACAACGAATTATCTTGTTGTTTTATAGAAGATAATAAAGCATGAATGGTTCGAACCATTGGAAATTAAATACCGCTTTAAACATTCAAACCAATATCCGCCCATCCTTCATCGTCAACACCCGATCACTCATTTCAGCGAGCGACTGATTATGCGTAACAATCAGGAATGTTTGGGCTGTCTCCCGACTTAATTCTAAAAAAAGTGAATGTAATTGATGGGCATGAACTGAGTCCAGGTTTCCTGTAGGCTCATCTGCCAATACGATAGCAGGTTCATTGATCAAAGCTCTTGCAACTGCAACCCGCTGCTGCTCACCACCGGATAATTGTCCGGGACGATGTTCTTTTCTATCAGACAACCC